>JAISLO010000286.1 GCA_031290815.1 Synergistaceae bacterium
CCGGCGGACAAAGGATTCGTCGAAAATTCGCTCGGAAGGCGATATGATCTGGCAGATGCCGTCTTCCTCGGAGAAGGTCCTGATGGAGTGGTGTACGTGGATGACGATATACCTGTAAAGAAAGACGATCCCGACTGGTCGTTCTGCGTCGGGCACATCATCCACGGCGACCGTCCAAACCTCGACAAGGGCAGCCCGGTCATTCTCCAGGTGGACAACAGTTACAGGTTCAAGCTCTCCCGCGCGCACTCGGCCTCTCACGTCATGTCGTTCGCCCTCAACAAGTCGTTGGTCCCGAGATGGCGGCGTGGGTTTCCGCTCGTCGACGACATGGGAAGCCCGAACTTTGACGCCGCGGCAATAGAGAAATCCGTCATCTCCCCGTTGCTGAGCACCGATTGCTATCGTCTCGGAAGATCTCTGAGGAGGCGGGGCTTTACGATCGAAGGGCTGAAGGACGACATCGGATTTCACGAAAAAGAGATAAACCGGCTGATCGATGAGTGGCTGCAAAATGACTCGCCCGTCTCCATCAAATCGGATGGGGATCACCTGACCTCTGACAAATACTGGAGCGCTGTCCTCGGCGGAGTCGAAGTCGGGATGCGGTGCGGCGGGACGCACGTTTCAAGGTTGTCCGAAATCGGAACGATAATTGTAAATCTCGATATTCAAGATGATGAGACTTTGATAATCACGACTAGCGTGAGATAATACTGTGAAAGTTGAAAACAACACTTCGGGAGGTCTGGTCATGATAGAAAAAATAGCCGAGGTCAACGGCATAGTTGAAAAGCTGGAGGAGCTGGTTAAGGCTCTCCTGGACGAGAGAAACGCCGCGGTCAGCGAGGCCGCGGGGCTCAAGAAAAGCCTCGACGACCGGGAGATGGAGTTGCTGCAGCTCGATGAGGAGCTCAGGAGCGAGACCAAAAGATTCGAGGATGAGCTGGCCCGGCTGAATCAGGAGCGAGCGGAGATAGAGACGCGTTTTGACGAACTGGCGTCGCGAGTCAGGGCGCTCTTGCCCCTGCTTCCGGAATACAAACGCGAGGCGAGCAGCGAGTAAGATCCTCCGAAACCGCAGAGAAGGGCGAGCAGATGGGAAGAAGACGATCCGTGTCACTGCTGATTGGCAAAAAATCGTATAACCTCATAACATCGATGAGCGACGACAAGCTGAAAAAGGTTTACGATCTGCTGCGCGACGTGATGGCAAACACGGACTCCGGGCTGGAGCAGGATGAATGGCTGTTCATCGCTTGCATGACCCTGGCGAGCGAGCTGACCTCTATTTCCGATCGCATGAGAGACATCCTGTTGGAAGCGGAGCCGGGGAGATGCGCTGAAAAGGCTGGAGACGGGTCCCTATGAGCTTGACGGATATAATCCTTCTGTTGATAGCCAGTTATTTCATAGTCCGGGGTATATTGAAGGGCTTTTCTGGCGAGGCCATATCCCTTGTCAGCGTATTCGGCGGCGCATTCTGCGCGCTGCGCTTTCACCCCATCGTCTCGCTGCGTCTCGCGAAGTTTTTGGGGCTGGCCCCAGCGGTATCGGACATGGTGTCGATGACAGGCATCTTTGCCGCCGTCTGCTTTGCGTGTCATCTCTTCGACAAGGGCCTCAAGCGGGCGCTCGACACCACGAGTCTGACGTGGATGGACAAGACATTCGGGGCAATCGCCGGTTTCCTCAAGGTGTACGTCATAGCCATGTTCCTTCTCGTGGGCGGGATGCTCCTAGCCCCGGTCGCGGGCGACGCATGGGTGAAGGGAAGCCGTGTGCTGACCGCCGCGGCAAAGACGTGGCCGATTGTAAGCCCCCTGTTGGACAGAGCCGGATTGATCCCCGACCTCGCCGATTTTCAGCGCGACGTCAGGGATTATATCTTGGAGCAGGCAGGGAGAGACGTCTTAGGCGCTTGGGGCGAGGCGCTGGAGAGTTCCGAAGAGGGCCTGTCGGACAGATGGGAGTCCATTGAGAACATTACCGGACTGAAAAAAAATAAAAACTGATGAACATAGACCCTTCAACATATGAAGCCCTAGAAATCCCAAACATCCTCAACATAATAAGACGGGACTGCCGAAGCGATCTGGGCGCGCTTGCGATGTCGAAGATGATGCCCGCGCGAGACCCAGGGGAGCTCGCTCAGCGTCACGAGCTCTTCCGATCGATAGAGGAATACCGAGATATGAGGGGCGAGCTGCCGTGGAATTTCAGGCTCTCGTCCGTTGGTCCGACGCTGGAGGACGCGAAGTCGTCCGGGATGCTCATCGGGGAGGAACTGCTGAGGATACGAAGGCTTTTGGAGGGCTCAGCCCGGATCAAGGATGTTCTAGTCGCAGCCAGGCCGGAGTGGCCGGTATTTTCGCTGCTCATCAAGGATCTGAGGGATTTTTCCTCGGAGATCGAGGCCCTGTCTGTGATCGACGACGACGGCCGCCTGTTCGACCGCGCTTCGGACCGGCTGAGGCGTTTGAGAGAGGACATGAGGAAAATACGCGACCGGATTCGCGCGAAGGGACGCGGGATACTCTCGGACCCATCCCTGTCATCGATGTTGCAGGAGAGGGTGCTGACGCTCCGAAACGGGAGGCACGCGGTGCTCGTGCGGCAGGATGCGATTTCGGGCTTTCCCGGCCTTGTCATGGACCGATCCGGCTCAGGAAACAGCGTCTATATGGAACCGCACGCCCTGGTCGGATTGAACAACGAACACGCGGTCTGCGCGGAGAGCGAGAACGCGGAGGAACGCCGGATCCTCCACGCCCTGACGGAGCGGATGCTGTCCCGCGAGGCCGGAATAATCGACGCGGAGGCTGTGTTGGGAAGGATAGACATGTTCTACGCGATGTCCGAGAAGATAAGGCGAGACAAGTGGCGTATGCCCATGCTCACGGCGTCGCCGTCGTTTCGCTTCCACATGGCCAGGCACCCGCTCCTCGGCGAGTCGGCGACCCCGATAGACATATCGTGCGGCGAAAAATTCCGCATTCTCGTCATCACCGGTCCGAACACGGGCGGAAAGACGGTCGCCCTGAAGACGGCCGGGGTGTGCGTCTGCCTCGGGTGGCTTGGCTGCCCGATTCCAGCGGAGGAGGACTCCGTCCTGGGCGTCATAGACGACATATACAGCGATATAGGGGACGAACAGAGCATAGAGCAGAACCTGTCGACGTTCAGCGCCCACGTGTCTCAGATAACCAAGATACTGAGCCGGGCCGGGGAGAGGTCCGTCGTGCTGTTGGATGAGCTTGGCTCCGGGACGGACCCGGAGGAAGGCGCGGCTTTGGGCATAGCGATACTGGACTGGCTGGAGGGGAAGAAGTCGCTCGTGCTCGCCACGACGCATCACAACCCAATCAAGCGTTACGCTCTGTCATCCCCCGGCGTCGAGTCGGCCTCGGTCGAGTTCAACGTGAACACGCTCTCACCGACGTACCGTCTGCTCATAGGAATCCCCGGCAGGAGCAACGCCCTGCTCATCGCCGGAAAACTGGGGATGCCGAGGTCCGTCCTGGAGAGGGCGAGGAGCGCCCTTCATCACAGGGAGGCTTCGATGGAGGACATAATCGGTGAACTCCAGGAGAAGCGGACGGCCATAGAGCGCGAGAGCATGGAGCTCGAGGCCATGAAGGACAGCCTCGGCGCGATGAGAAGGGACTACGAGAGACAACTGGCAGAGTTCACCGAGAAACGCGACAGACTGCTTGCCGACGCGGACAAAAAGGCCCTCGGCATAGTCGAGAACGCTGAGAACTCGGCGAAGTCCCTGATAAAAACCATAGACGCGGAGGCGCGGTCGGCGGCTCGGCGCAAGCTGGAGCGAACCAAGAAACACTTCGGCATGATAAAGGAGCAGGCTGAGAGCCGCGAGGAAGAGCGGCTGGAACGCGCCTACGCTCCTGATGAGAAGCCGCTTGAAGTCGGCGGCAGCGTGGTGGTCATAGGGACGTCGACCGTCGGCGAGCTCGAAGCTATAGAGGGGGACAAGGCAACGATAATCGCCGGCGCGGCGCGGCTGGAGCTCCCCTTGAAGATGCTGCGGTCCGCTGACAGGGAGGAAAACCGGAGAGAGAAACGCGCCCAGAGGGCGGGCAGAAAGAAGGGCATCACCATCGCGATGCGGGAGGGACCGGCGGTCAGAATAATCCCGCCTCCGCCGCCTACAGGCGTTCCAAGCTCCATAATGATACGCGGCATGACGCTCGACGAGGCGATTCCGCTGGCGAGCCAGTACCTGGACAGGGCTTACAGGGCCGGGTACGGTGAGGTGTCGATAATTCACGGCAGGGGGGAGGGAATCCTCAGACGAGAGGTTCACTCCCTTTGCGGAAGCCTCCCATACGTGGAGAGCTTCAGGCTGGGAGAGACTGGCGAGGGAGGCTTCGGCGTCACTATAGTGAGGTTCAGGACATAATCATCAGATCGTGTCACGGATGACGTCCTTCTCGACTATCCACAGCTTCATTCCCGGCTTGATGTACTTGCAGAGTTCGATTATGTCCTTGTTCTTGAGGCGGACGCAGCCATGCGTCACGCGCCGCCCGATTGAACCGGGGGCGTTCGTGCCGTGAATGGCTATTTGCCATGGATTGTAAAATGAGATGAGTTTAGCGCCATAGGCCCCTTTTTGTGGATCTCCCGGCTCTCCGAACCACTTCGGATCGTATACGAGCTGGGAAGCGTCTTCAACGACCCTCCAGATCTTGAAAACGCCGGCTGGGGTAATCAGGTCGGTGCGCGTTTTCTGCTTTCCCTCCCCCCTGCCTATCGCTATCGGATATTTTTTCAGCACCTCGCCTGTCCCCTTGCAGAGATAGAGGCGAAGCTTGTTCTTGTCTATTTTGACCCACATCTCCCCTGCTTTGGGGCTGAACTTTTGATCGACGGCCCCTGCCTGCGCCTGCGTATTCGCCGCGCAGAGGAGCGAGAAAAAAAACACGATCAGAGCCGCAATATATTTCATCTCAGTACAACATTCCCCTTCCATGTCGTGACAACCTCGCCGCCGTTCGCAAAAAATATGTGCCACAGTCTGCAAAAAACGCACGATAATTATAAAACCAGCCTTTTCTTGAAACGCGTTTTCGTGTCCTGTCCGCGATGCTGAAGGTCCTTATCACAAGCCGCGAGGAACCAGGATATCGTCAGCTTCCTCACGGCTTGTGAAGCGGATCTCTCTATTTCTTCTTCGACAGCTTGCCCAGCTCCACCGTCAGCGGCTTGATCTTGGAGTCAGACGCCGGCTTGGAGAGCGCAGCCTTTGCCTCGGTCGCTTTGCCCCAGTAAGCCTTGTTCGCGTCCCTG
>JAISLO010000287.1 GCA_031290815.1 Synergistaceae bacterium
ATATGAATGGCATGGTAAAGACGAGCCTGCTGCTTCAACTCTTGCAGGAGGCGGCCGCTCTTCATGCCGGAAGTGTAGGCATCGGCATGGCGGACATGATAAACCGCGATCTGACGTGGGTGCTGCGCCGCTATCTGGTGAGGATTCATAATTATGCCGGACTGGGTGATTTGACCGTCAGAACGTGGTTTGAACCGAGGAAGAACCTCATATCGGTACGCGCGTTCGACATCCTCGATCAGGATGGAAAAAGGGTTGCCGACGCTTGGTCGGGCTGGATCGTGGTGAGCCTGAAGAGCGGCCGGCCCACTCGGCTCGACCGAGCTCTGCCGGACGAGTATTTCAGGTTTGCCGAGACGGTGGAGGAGGATGTGACCGACTCCGTGGAAACTGTTGGAGACAGGCATGATTTTGAGGAGACATTTCGCGTCCGAAAACAAGAGCTCGATTTGAACGGTCACGCAAACCACACCGCTTATTTCGATTGGGCAATCGAGAGCGTGCCGGATGAGGATGTCGAAGGAAGATCTCTGGTTAAACTGGAGGCCGAGTACATAGCCTCCGTGATGAGGGAGAGCGTGAACGTCAGGACGGAAAGGGTCTGCAATTCGCCCCTGAGATATGTTCACTCGGTGACAGTGGTTGAAAGAGGCATCGAGGCCGCCAGGCTCTCAACGACCTGGGCGAGCGCCGGAAGTTAATCGACAGTGTTTAACGCGCCATTGACCGGGACAGGCGCATTCGAGTCGCCTACAGCGACATTGCCGCGGCGAGCCTGTCGAAGATGCCGGTGTTCTCGTAATCGCCGGCAAATGCCTCCGCTCCGGCTCCGGTCGCCGACACAGGCACTCTGACCCCTGTATGGTAGAAAGTCCCCCACGTCACGCCGGCTATGGCGTTCATCTCCTTCATGCAGACGACGGTGAAGGGATCGTAAGGCCCGTAGAGTTTATTGTACGCCTTGCTCTTCTCCGGCCTTTTCTTCTTGGCCGTCATGCTCATGTTCCATGCGTCGCGGAGCGCGTCGTTGACCGCGAGCTCAGACCCGAAAAACTCCGCGGCGCGCGTCAGGCCGCCTGTAAGCCCCGCGCCTGCCAGCTTGGACACCGTCCTCTCGAACGCCTGGTGAGATCCCTTCTGTCTCGACAGCGCGTCATAGAAGGCCGCGCACTCGCTCGGCTCCATCGAGATGGACATGCCGCCGGTTTCGTGATCGCTTGTCACAACTATCAGAGTGTCGTTCGGATGTTCACGGCTGAAGTCTATCGCGGCCCCAACGGCCCTGTCCAGATCGAGAACCTCCCTGATCGTTGACGCCGCGTCGTTGGCGTGGCACGCAAGGTCTATCTTTCCCCCCTCGACCATCATAAAGAATCCGTTCTCCGAGTACAGCAGATCTATGCCCTTTCTCACGAAATCCGCGAGGGTTGGGCCGGGCCTCTCGTCGATCACCCACGGCATCATGCCGGACGATAGCTTCTGGTGCATTGCGATGGCCTTCTCCCCGGGAACGAGCGACTCGAGACCTTCCATGCCCTCCGTCAGCCGATATCCCTTCGACCTCGCCGCTTCCGCCGGCGTCCTGCCGGATTTATCCTTGTCAGACGGTCTTCTGAAGCCGCCGCCGGCGAAGTATTCAAACCCGCTGTCCGCGAGCTGGGCGGCCAGAGACCTGTGTTCGACTCGCCTCGGGGCGTGACCGTAAAACACCGCTGGAGTGGCGTCCTGCAGGAATGACGACGTCACGATCCCCACCTTCATGCCGCGGCGATGGGCAAGTACCGCTATGGAATCGAACTTCCCGCCTGTCTTGGGATCCATGGCCACCGCGCCGTTTATCGTCTTCCTCCCCGTGGCGATCGCGGTGCCTGAAGCGGCGGAATCCGTCGTCCCGGACAGGGAGTCCGTCCTCATCGCGCCGGAGACTGGCAGCCCGTTCATCAGCAGCTGTGACTCCCTCTCCGACGTATCGCCAGAGCTCTTCCTCATTCCGGCCAGATACATCTCGGCGGCGTTTCTCTGAACAGCCCCCATCCCGTCGCCTATAAACAGAAACACGTACTTGGCGGCGGCATCCGACCGCCCGGCCGGCGAGACGGCCATGAGCGCCGCTGCCGCGAGCACCGCCGCAATGAGGACCTTTACCCAGTTCGCCCTCCGACAGATTGGGCTCGAAGTTTCCCTCTCCATGCTCATCCCAGCCCTTCCCTCTTGCTCGAAATATTTTATATCAAAATATTTTATATTTGACGAATTTTACCATGCTGTTAAAATAGGAAGAACTTTGTACATTGTAATGTAAAAATTGGGTAATGTGTGCTTGAAAACTTGAATAAATAGCTGATGTTCTTTGGAGCTTTTTATAGATTTAGGAGGAGTAGTCAATGGGATTCTACGTGAGCATTTCAAATGGACAGACGACCGAGAAGATTCACGCCGACACGCCGCTGATGGGACATGAGGTGCTGTCCCTCTCCGGATTCAAGGACAAGGACAGGGCAATGGCGTGGCGTGTAAACCACATACTCCGCCCTCTCGGCTGGGTCGTGGATGAGGACTGTGAAGTGGAGTTCGTGGACACGACCACCTTCGAGGGAGTCGAAATATACAGGAACACCCTCACGTTCGTCCTCGCGCTAGCTTGCAGGAAGACAGTCGGCGGTGATATCGTCGTGCGTTATTCCATGAATTCGAGCTACTACTGCGAGATAGAGAATATGGAAGTGACCGAGGAGGATGTCTACCTCATGTATGACGAGATGAAGCGGCTCGTCTCTCTCTCGCTGCCCGTCCAGATGGCCACGCTCCCGCTCGACAAGGCCAGGCGCATATCGGAACGCCAGGGAAACAGCGACAGGGCGAACCTCATGCGGTGGGTGGGGACGGATCCGATCACAATGTACCGATGTGCCGGAATATACGGATACTTCGGCGGACCGCTCGCCGCGACCACCAACAGAGTGCCGGCGTTTGACCTCAATTACCATCCCCCGGGATTTCTGCTCCGATTTCCATCGATAACGGACCCAGACGAACTGCCGCCCCTCAACGTAATCCCAAAGCTGATGGACGTGTTCCGCGAGTACTCGAAATGGCTCAACGTCCTCGGCCTGTCGACCATGAACAGCCTGCACGAGCGGGTTGCGGCTGGCAAGTCGCTCGACCTGATCCTCATCTCCGAGGCGTTTCACGGCGAGGCGCTCTCGCGCATAGCGAACGAGATAATGGAGCGCAAGAACGTAAGGCTCGTGTGCCTCGCCGGGCCGTCGAGCTCCGGAAAGACTACGACATCCAAGAGACTGGCCATACAACTCCAGGTCAGGGGAAAACATCCCGTGGCGCTCGCGCTCGACGACTATTATCTCGAAAGAAAATACACTCCCAGGGATGAAAACGGCAATTACGACTTCGAAGCTCTCGAAGCCCTTGACGTCAACCTCATAAACGAACACCTGAACGCGCTCCTCAACGGAGAGGAGGTTCAGATCCCGAAGTATGACTTTGCGACCGGCTCCCGCAAGCCGGGCAAACGCATCAAGCTCACGGCCGACGACATACTCATCATCGAGGGCATTCACGGGTTGAACGATGAATTGATGGGAAACATCCCTGGCGACCGGAAGTACAGGGTGTTCATATCCCCCCTGACCGGAACCAACCTCGACTCCCACAACAGGATAGGCACTACGGACACCAGGCTGTTCAGGAGGATGGTGCGCGACTACCGAGCCAGGGGACACAGCCCGGAACACACGCTGCGCATGTGGCCGGCGGTCATAAAGGGATCGCACAAGCACATATTCCCATACGAGGCGGGAGCCGACACGCTGTTCAACTCGTCCCTGGTATATGAGATCCCCGTACTCAAGGGATATGTCGAGCCGATGCTGAGAGCGATCCCCGAGACCTCCAAGGAGTACGGCGAAGCGCAGCGTCTTCTCTCAGTCCTGAGATTGACTCCGGTAATACCATCCGAAAACGTTCCAAACCTCTCCATATTGCGCGAGTTCATAGGAGGAAGCTGTTTTGACGAGTGAATCCGGCCCATGCCGGCGTCAGGCGGGGTCTGAGACGCCTTGATAGCTCTCCACATGGGCTTCCGCGATCGGGGCTTCTTCCTCTGGGGCGAGTGTCCCCCGGCACGAGGAGACAGGCGCGGATCTCGCCCTGCTCAAAGCGTGAGCCACGACCAAGTCGCCTGTCACCCTGGAGATCCCGGCGCCGAACGCCTTGCCAACGCTCTGAGGGACATCGGTTTCAGCCGTGCCTCGGAGGACCGCGCGAGCAGGATGGATATCCTTCTGCCAACCCTCGGAGAAGCGTATCCCATTCCGTCATCGCCGCTGCTCTGCGATACGCGCAGAGCCCGAGCGGATCAGCCGGGGCCGTCATGTATGCGGGAGTGGAGCGTCGAAACCCTGCCGCTCGAGTTTTCTGACGTTCTGGAGTTCACGCACATCGTCTCAGGCGGCGGGGAGATATCGCCGGACGGCCGCCTTCTGGCTCATGGGGTCATGGCCGCGCTGGACCTCTGTTATCTGACCGAATGCGCGAGGTTTGCGGCGTCGCTCCTCAACCGGGCATGTTTCCTGCCCGACGTCAGGAGGACAAAGCTCCCGGAAGGGGACGACAGGTACGAGTCCTTCTGGCGGCCCCTCCTGTTTGGGAGGGATGCCACGAAGTTCGAGAACATGGCGCGCGCCATGCCGGATATCCTCAGGTCTTACGATATGCCGGCGGGCCACATGACGTCGCACCGCGCGCTCCGCGAGATATTCGACAACATGATCGACAGCGCTGTCCGTCATTCGTGGACTAAAAAACTGAGGGAGGCCTTGCCGGAGGACCACTGCGACTCCGATGAACACCTCACGCGCGCCATAATAGGATTGAAGTGCGGAAAACAAGACATCACAGCACCCGGAAAACGAACAAAGGGAAAAATCGTAAACACGCTGAACCCGCACTCTCTGTGGGCCCGCTCGCTCGGCTGGCTCGGTGAGGCGGACGGGCTCAGCCAATCGCTCGAATCGATATATCCCGACGTCAGGAAGTGGTGGGAGCGATTCGAATGGCTTGCGAAAGCGCCGTTCAAGGTATGTCTCGAGATGAAAACGCCATGCGGAGAGGACGCCGCATGGCGGCTGGAATATATGATGAAGCTCCCCGACACCGGCGAATCGATCCACGCAAGCAAGGTATGGGGACAATTCGGCGGATCGCAGGGGAGCTACATGAGGCGCTGCCTCCTGATGATGCTCGGCCTCGTGGGCTCGATGGTAAAGCCCGTCCTCCGAAGCCTCGATGATGAAGCCCCAGTCGGCTGCGAAATGTCGCGGGAGGAGGCGTCGGAGTTCCTCGAGTCCCAGGCGGAAAGCCTCGACGGGAGGGGCGTCGGCATAATCTATCCCGACTGGTGGGAGGGCGGAAAGACCGACTCCCTGACTCTGAGGGGCAGGCTCATGTCGAGCGGAGCGGCGGCAGGACGGAGATACGATGCCTTTTCGGCCATCCATGCGGGCAGCGGAGAGAAATTGCCGGTTCGATGGGAGTTCGTCCTCGATGGTACGATGCTCTCAGAGAATGAGAGGACGGCGGTCTTTGAAGAGGGCGTATCCCTCGTTCGGATCCGCGGGCGCTGGAGATTTATCGACCCAACGCGCATCGCAGCGATCCTCAGGCACAGGGAGGGACTGCCGGCCGAGGCCACCGCAGCGGAGTTGGTGCGTCTGGCCGCGAGGGACAGGTTCATAGACGGATTCATAGACTCTCCGGACCTGGAGAGGGTCTACGACACTCTCAGCGACGGCGCGATCCTGGAGCCGCTAGGCGCGCCGAGCGGCATGAAATGCACCTTGAGGCCGTATCAAAGCGTGGGATATTCATGGCTGTCATTTCTGACCGGCCTCGGCATCGGCGCGTGTCTCGCGGACGACATGGGATTGGGTAAGACGATTCAGACGCTGGCGATGATTCAGCGCCACCGGGACAGGGGTGATCTTCGTCCCGTTCTCCTCGTCTGCCCGACCTCGGTCATCGAGAACTGGAGGCGGGAGGCGGAGCGGTTCTTTCCCGGCCTGTCCGCGTATATCCAACACGGCAGGTCGAGGGAAAAGGGCTGCGGGTTCTCGCGCGAGATCATGGGCAAGGCGATGGTCCTGACAAGTTACGCCCTCCTTCAAAGGGATCTCGAGCTGTATCAGAACGCCGACTGGCAGGGAGTGGTGCTTGACGAGGCTCAGAACATAAAGAACCCGGATGCCCGTCAATCCAAGGCCGCCCGCGCGATAAGATCGGACTGGAGGGTCGCGCTCACAGGGACGCCTATAGAAAACCACGCAGGAGACCTCTGGCCGATAATGGAATTTCTGATGCCAGGGATGCTGGGAAGCAGGAGACACTTCTCCAACAGCTACGTAAAGCCCATACAGGAACGGCGGGACGCGGAGCTCATGAAGGATCTGAAGCGGATGATCTCCCCGTTTGTGCTGCGCAGGATGAAGACTGACAGCGACATAGCGCCGGAACTCCCCAGAAAGATAGAGACGAGGGTTTACTGCGGGCTCAAAAAGGAGCAGGCCAGGCTGTACTCGGGCGTAACGGAATCGCTTGGGAGGGAGATAACGGGCACGAGCGGCATCAGGCGCAGGGGGCTCGTTCTCGCGGCCCTGACGAAGGCGAAGCAGATCTGTGATCATCCGGCGCTCGTTACCAAGGACGGTGACTTTGAGACGGCTCGTTCGGCAAAGCTGGAACGGCTGTTCTCCCTCGCGGATGAGATGTATGAAACCGGCGACAAGGTCCTCATATTCACGCAGTACGTCGAGATGGGCAGCATCATGAAAAGTCAGCTCCAGGAGCGATTCGGCAGGGAGGTGCTCTTCCTGTACGGTTCGGTATTGAAGGACTCCAGGGACCGGATGGTCCGCCGCTTCCAAGAGGAACGCGGCCCGAGGTTCTTCGTGCTGTCGCTGAGGGCCGGCGGAACCGGGCTCAACCTGACGGAGGCGAACCACGTCGTCATGTACGACAGGTGGTGGAATCCAGCTGTCGAGACGCAGGCGATAGACAGGGCTTACAGGATCGGACAGAAGCGTAATGTTCACGTCCACATCTTCTGTTGCAGGGGAACGCTCGAGGAGCGCATAGACGAGATAATCGAGTCGAAAAAAGACGTCGCCGACAGGATTATCGAAAGCGGCGAGGACTGGATCACCGAGCTCTCCGACAGCGACATACAGAGATTCTTGCTTCTGCGGCCGGCCGCTATGGAGGCTTAGGAGAGATTTCATGGAGAGGGCGGAGCGGCCGGGAAAAAGGGCGTACAGAAAGAGGCGAGACCCAAATCTCCGGCCATGCATAGGCATAAAGTCCAAAACCGAGTTCGACGACTCCCGTTGGTGGACCGCGGAGTGGTTCAGGCACATAGAGCGCATCGCGGGCCCGAAGCGCATTGCCGCAGCGAAAAATTACGTCAAGTCCGGCCG
>JAISLO010000288.1 GCA_031290815.1 Synergistaceae bacterium
AGGCGAAGGAGGACCTTGGCGGCCAGGTCTTCGACGTCAAGGGAGTTCAGAATGACGAGTGGGACGGCAGATGGGGCAGCGCCGGAAACAGCGTGTCCTTGGACACCGTTTCGTACAGGCTGAACACCAACGAGGTGCAGGGCACGGAGGTTCACTTCCGCAACTTCTACATCAACGAGAAGAACGGCAAGGTGTACGAGGGCGACATAATCCTGGACGCCGCCCAGAACTTCGCCTCGGCGATCGCAGTGATGGCAGCCAATGATTCTGACGCCACACTGGCGACGTTTGAAGCCACCTTCGTGGGACAGGTTGCCGAGCGCGACGTGACGCTGTACGACCTCAAGCAGTTCTGGAACTCAGAAGGGCGCTTCCTGCTGGACGATCCTCAGACGCTGACCATCACGCAGGGCGACGGGACGCAGACGAAGGTCACTCTGTACGGCACGGACACGCTGGGCGACGTGACGTCCAAGCTGAACCAGGCGATAGGCGAGAATCTGGGACAGAACGCGCTGCTGACCGATGACAAGGGCCACAAGGGCGCGAACAGCTTCGTGACGTTCGTCACGGACGTCAGAGAAACCACATCCGAGGCGGCGGAGGGCACGATAGTGATCCGCTCCATCATCGCGGGCGCGAACGGCGAGATAAACTTCGCGGGCGACGAGGACATGCTCAAGGCTCTGGGACTGAATGAGCTGCAGGAAGCCGAGGAGAACAAGTTCACGATCACCATCCGCGACGCTCACAACGGCAACGGTGATCCAAGGATGACCGACGTCAAGATAACGGGCAACAAGCTGGTCGGCATAGTGGACCCGAACGTCGACATAGTGTTCGACGCCATGGCCAACGTACAGGCGGTGTGGAACGAGGACAAGAAGGCGTTCGATCTCTCCAAGGCGGAGGGCTCGTACACCACCGTGCTTCACCTCGCGGATAACACCACGGTGTTCCAGATCGGCGCGAACGAGGGCGAGGACATGGGCATCAACCTGGGCGACATGCGCTCCGAGTCGCTGGGCCTGAACAAGGTGCTCGTGACCGACCGCGAGTCCGCGGCAAGGTCTATCACAGTGATCGACGCAGCCATCAACAAGGTCTCCTCCCAGCGCGCAAGACTGGGCGCGTACCAGAACAGGTTGGAGCACACCATCACCAACCTGACAGTGGCGAGCGAGAACCTGACGGCGGCCGAGAGCCGTATCCGCGACACCGATATGGCGAAGGAAATGATGAACTTCACCAAGCTCCAGATACTCATGCAGGCGGGCACCAGCATGCTGGCTCAGGCCAACACGCTGCCCCAGAACGTTCTGAGCCTGCTCCGTTAGTCTCTGAGGCCGTGACTTGAAGGGAGACGGGGGGTGTCAAAGCCCCTCCCTCCCCTCCGGGACGATGGAGGTGATGGCATGGGGGTACGGTTTCCGATCAAATCCGGATATCCCTACGCAAGCGCCGATACCTCGCGAAACGTCGTTTCGAAGCCGCAGACTCCGCGTCCGGCGCAGACCGGAGCGGAGGCGCGGGCGGCGGTAAAAGGAGTTGAGTTCGGGCATGACAAGGAGAGTCGTCAAAAAATGCTCGAACACACCGCAGGTCTGCTGGCGGCGTTCGATCGCAGCCTCAGGTTCGATGTTATAGAGGAAGCCGGCATACTGCAGATCAAGGTTCTTGATTCGCGAGATGGAAGCGTTATACGAAAGATTCCGGCGGACGAGGTGATCAGGATGGTTACGCATATCAGAAAAAAGCTCCTCGAAGAGGCGAACATAAGAGCGTAACCATGGACTGACAGATAACAGGCGATAATCGAGGTTCCGGCCGGCCCCACGAGGCATGGCCGGAACCTCTTTTTTACTTCAAAATAGAAAATTTCGCGTTTCTTAGCGATTTCCCTTATAAAGGTCTACTCCCTGAATGACGATAATTATTTTGACGGAACATGAATCGGCGCGTCATGCCGCAGCTCACTGGAGCGGGATGCGCGTTGGGCGTATAGGCGTGCGGCCGATTCCGCCAAAATATTTCCCTGGTCTCGAGCCGGGGGGATTATCTTGAACAGGGAGGTATTTTACCATGAGAATTATGAGTAACATCCCGGCTCTCCAGAGCTACAACGCGCTGACCGCGACCAACAATTCTCTTTCGAAGACGATCGAGAAGCTGTCCACCGGCCTGCGGATAAACAGCGCGGCGGATGATGCGGCGGGGCTGGCCATATCGGAGAAGATGCGCTCGCAGATTCGCGGCTTGAACCAGGCCGTGTCCAACGCGCAGAACGGCATATCGATGATTCAGACCGCGGAGGGAGCGCTCTCCGAGACGCACTCCATCCTCCAGCGCATGAGGGAGCTGGCGGTCCAATCGGCCAACGACACCCTGACGCAGGAGGACCGGGGTTATATACAGCTCGAGATCGACCAGTTGAAGGACGAGATCTCGCGCATAGCGACGACGACCCAGTTCAACAAGAAGAAGCTGCTCGACGGTTCGAGCGCCGCGCTGTGGTCGTCGGACAACCTCAACACGAAGGCCATAGTAAACGGCGGCCTGCGCACCATCGACCAGTTCGGCCAAAAGGCCGCCGCGGAGGGCAACTACAAGATCAGAATCAACGCGGCCCCCGGCCAGGCGCAGGTGCAGAAGTCCGACATATTCAAGATCAAGCACCCCGACGTCATAATGAACCTCAACATCAACAGCAGGGCGGGAATACTCGGCATCAGCGTGAGCAACCTCCCGGCGGGCAGTTATACAGTTTCGGTGGGCAGCGATTCGAATATCAGGCCGGCAGGCATAGGACTGGTCGACAGGATCGGCGGAGCCGAGGAACTGAAGGACATCAGCCTCCAGATCTTCAACTACGTGACCGCCGCGGCCGAATACACGTTTACCGTCGAGAAGATCAACACCACCGGAAGTGTGCGTTTAGGAATTCTCCGCGATGGTGTGACGGCAGGTCTGGACGTCATTACTGTCACTCTGGAACCGGGCAACGCCAGCATGAACAACGAGCAGGTTCTGCTTTTCGCGAGCGCTGCCGGCGGCAGTCCGGACGGCGCGCTGATAATGAGAGGCGCTCTCGGCGGCGTCAATGTCGCTGACCTGCGCACCGGTATGCAGATCACATATAATGTGGCTGCGGCGAATATTTTGAACCCTGCGCCGATGACATTAACCGTGAGCGCTCACGCAAATACTGCTAGCAATGCTGCCCTAGCGGCGCTGGGCGGCTTCAAGGTGGACACCGTTTCAAGCGTTCCGATTGTCCTTGGAATGGGCGGCGGCAGGATAGAGCTGGTTATCTCGGCCACTAATGGCAGCGCCTATACTGTGATTAAAACCATATACTATGATCCGAGCGGAGGTATTATGCCCGCGCTAACCGATACAACTCGCCGTGTTCTGTTTACGACAGGCACTAACACCCATGCCGCCACACCTCCCACACCATATGATATTGACCTGGGCGGAGGCGCCAAGCTGCGTTTCTCAGTGAAGTCAGGGCTTGGAGGCGCCGCCGCAAACGGAGGGGTAGTTGCCGTCGTTTTCGAACCTCAAGACTACGCGAAAGTTATTAGCACTAATGACACGAATCTCAACGGCATTAAAATTAGATTGACCGATACCAACGACGACGGGCCGGGAATGAATTTCCAGATTAAAGTTGTTTCAAGCGGCGGCCCCTCGGTGAAATTCGAAATCGTAGCGACTGTCAGCGGCGGAGCCAGGGAGGGCATGGATTACGGCACCATCTTGGTTTCGGCCGCAGTGAAAGGCCGCGTCACATTTAACGCCGGAGGATATAACTATACCCTGGACCTCGCCGGCTCGAAAGCAAGCGCCGCCGCTCTCGGTCGTTGGGCGATTTTATCCATGCCGCCGACGGTGACGGAAGTCGCAGGGGTGCAAAGAACGCCCGGCCCGCTGGCCAATGTCGCTGTAGAAGGGTTAAACTCGGTTACCAACTACGGAAAGGGCAGTGTTGAGTTCGGCGACTACGTCGAAGCTCAGAGCGCGCTTAGCTACACATACACGTATACCAACGCGGCGGGACATCTATCCTCGGTTAACGGATATCTTTCCGCCTCCGAATACAAGGCTAACGGCGGCTACATTTACGTTACAGGGGGCAACGCCGCTTACAACGCTACGTTCCGTCTGGGCTCTCTGAGCGCCCTCATGCTGAGGGACATAGCCGGGTCCAAGTTTGATTTCGACTTCGGCCCAGCCGTGACCGTCGGCGACAACGGAGCGAGGCTTGTTGGCAGGTACGGCACGGATTCCAAGTTCTACATTAACGACAGGCGAGCGGACCAGAACGCAAACATCCTATTCGAGGTCGTTGAAACTACGCCCAACGTCAGCGCCATCAAGGTGAAGGCGACTATAAACCTTCTCTCCAAGGAAGGAATTGTCACCACCCTGATGGACGAGTTGTCCGTCGGCCGCGGCGTCAAAGAACTGTGGCTGGGCGGCTCCGCGGAGGGGATCTTCCTGGGATTTGATCTCGGAACGGCCCTCGTGAACGCGTTCTCCAAGGGTGACAAGCTTGTCTACAACATACAGGCTATGGCTGGTAACAAGGCAAGCGCGTTCGAGACATACATCGACCTGAACGGAACCCAGAACCAGACGTGGCCGGATCACTGGGGCTCGGGGGTGCTGAACGGCGACAGCATACTTACGTACAATGTAATAGTCTCGGCCGTCGCTGGCAGGGCCGTTCACATGCGCAACTTCTACGTAAACGAAAAGAACGGCAAGGTCTACGAGGGGGATGTCACCCTGGAACTGGCGCAGAACTTCAAGGGGTCCATATCGGCTTTCTCTAAGGGCTATATACTGGCGACATTCGACGCCGCCTACATAGGCGAGGTGGCGAGGGCGGACGTCAAGCTCCGCGACATCGACAAGTTCTGGGACGCGAACGGTACGTTCCTGCTGGACACGCCGCAGGACATAACGATCTACCAGGGCGACGGCAAATCGTACTCCATAACGCTCTACGCTACGGACTCGCTGGTCGACGTCGAGGCAAAACTGAACGACGCCATAGCCTACGGGCTGGGACAGTCCAGATATGTCGTGAAGGACGCGGACAAGTTCGTCACCTTCGTGGACGATCCGGAGATATCCACGTCGGAGTCTGTGCGCGGAACGTTCGTAATCAGGTCTCTGGTGCCCGGCTCGGACGGTGCGCTCACCTTCTCGGGCGACGAGGACCTGATCAAGGCGCTCTCGCTCAATGTTATACAGGAGAGCAGGGAGAACACGTTCTACGTCACCATACAGGACGCCCACACGTCGAAGGTCGTGATGCCCGAGCGCAAGATCAGCGGCAACGTGCTTGTCGCGGGCATTCACCCCAACATCGACGTCGTGTTCGACGCGATGGCCAACATCAGCGTGGAGTGGAACGATACCACCAGGAGCTTCGACCTGCTCAAGAACAACGGATCGTACGAGACCATACTCCACCTCACCGACAACACCACGGTCTTCCAGACCGGCGCGAACGAGGGCGAGGACATAGGGCTCGACATAGGCGACATGAGCGCCCTCTCCCTTGGAGTGCACAACATAGTCGTGACGGACAGGGAGTCGGCCGCGCGGGCCATAACCAAGCTGGACAACGCCATAGGCAAGGTCTCGAGGCAGCGCGCGAGGCTTGGAGCGTACCAGAACAGGTTGGAGCACTCCATCACAAACCTGACGACGGCCGCTACGAACACCACGGCGTCCGAGAGCCGCATCCGCGACGTCGACATGGCCAAGGAGATGATGGAGTTCACGAAGCTCAACATCCTGAGCCAGGCCGGCACCTCGATGCTGGCGCAGGCCAACCAGCTGCCGCAGAACGTGCTGTCGCTGCTGAGGGGCTAGACGGCTTGAAGGAATAGATTCGAATAAAGCAGCGTGGGGAGAGGGAAAACCCTCTCCCCACGCGTAATTAAATTCAGGTTGGTGAATGGCATGAGGATACTCGTAACGGGAGCGGGCGGTTTTATAGGGTCCCACCTCTCCGAACGGCTGGTCAGGGACGGTCACGACGTCAGGGCGTTCGTGCGTTACAACTCGTCGTCGTCGTGGGGCTGGCTGGAGGAGAGCGATCTGAGGCGGGACATGGAGATCGTCTCCGGGGACATCCGCGACATGGACTGCGTGTCGAGCGCGGTCGCCGGCGCCGACGCCGTGTTTCACTTAGCGGCGCTCATCGGCATTCCGTACTCCTACCGGTCGCCCCTGGCCTATATAAAGACCAACGTCGAGGGGTCGTACAACGTCCTGGAGGCGTGCAGACACGCAGAGGTTTCGAGGGTCGTCCACACGTCCACAAGCGAGATATACGGCACCGCCCAGTACGTGCCGATAGACGAATCGCACCCGGTAAACCCGCAGTCCCCCTACGCCGCGAGCAAATCCGCAGCGGATCAACTGGCGATATCGTACCACAGATCGTTCGGCACGCCCGTGTCGGTGGTGCGGCCGTTCAACACATACGGCCCCAGACAATCGGCAAGGGCGGTGATCCCGACGATAGCGAGCCAGTTGCTGGCCGGGAAAAAGGAGATAAAACTCGGAAGCCTGACGCCGACGAGGGACCTCAACTTCGTCACGGACACGGCCGACGGTTTCATAAAGATCGGACTCCACGACGAATCGCTTGGCAGGGTGACGAATCTCGGGACAGGGTTAGAGATATCGGTCGGAGACCTCGCCCGCAAGATAGCGAAGATAGTCGGGACGGAAGCCGTAATTGTCTGCGACGAGTCACGATTGCGCCCGGCGAACAGCGAGGTAGAGCGCCTCTGTTCGGACGCTTCCCTCGCCCGCTCGCTCGGCTGGCGGCCGAACGTGTCCTTGACCGATGGCCTGTCCGCCACGATAGATTGGATAAGGCGCAACGCCGGACGATTCAAGACCGACGTTTACGCGGTGTAGGCGGATGCGCTCTCAACCCCAAAAAATCTGCGTCGTGACAGGGACGAGGGCCGAGTACGGAATCCTCTACTGGCTGCTCGACGAGCTGCGCGGCAGGAGCGGCGTCTGTCTCCAGATCATAGCGACAGGGGCGCACCTCTCGCCCGAGTTCGGATTGACGTACAGGATAATCGAGGAAGACGGGTTTTTTATCGACGCGAAGGTCGAGATGCTGTTGTCGGCCGATACGGCGTCCGGAGTGACGAAGTCGGCCGGCCTGGCGCTGATCGGGTTTTCCGACGCGTACGAGAGACTGCGCCCGGATCTGGCCGTCGTCCTGGGGGACAGGTACGAGATACTGGCCGCCGCCACGGCGGCTCACTTCGCGGGGATACCCATAGCCCACATCGGGGGCGGGGAGACGACCGAAGGGGCGATAGACGAGGCCATCCGGCACTCGATAACCAAGATGTCCTCCCTGCACTTCACCTCGACGGAGGCGTACCGGAGGCGCGTCATACAGCTCGGGGAGAACCCTGGCACGGTTTTTTGCGTGGGAGCTCTGGGGCTGGAGCACCTGAGACGGACGAAGCTGATGAGCCGCTGCGAGCTGGAGGCGTCGCTGGGCATGGAGCTGGGCGCGAGGAATTTCCTCGTGACGTATCACCCGTCCACCCTGGGCGAGCCGCCGGAGGAGGGGGTATCCGCTCTGCTCTCGGCCCTGGAAGAATTCGGCGACGCCAGGATCGTCTTCACCTACCCCAACTCCGACGCGGGCGGCAGAAGCGTGATAAAAATGATCGACCGCTTCGCGAGCGAGAACGGCGGCAGATCCCGCGCGTTTGTCTCGCTGGGGCAGACGCGATATCTGAGCGTCTTGAGGCACTTCGACGCCGTCATAGGCAACTCGTCGAGCGGCCTTATAGAAGCGCCGTCGTTCAAGATCCCGACTGTGAACATAGGGGAAAGGCAGAAGGGCCGCATCAGGGCCGACTCCGTTATAGACTGCGGCGCTTCGGCGGGCGAGATTTCAGGCGCGATAACGCGCGCGCTGTCGCCGGCGTTCCGGGACGTTGTCGAGGCGAGCTCGAACCCTTACGAGAAGGACGGCGCGGCGGCCTCCATAGCGGACGCGCTGACGGCGTACGATCCGCCGTCAGCCGGAAAAAAATTCTACGACCTGGAGTTCTGACGGCATGAGGATAGCTGTTATGGGTTACGGATCTATAGCCCGGCGTCACATAGACATCATTGCCGCGATGATTGGGAGGGAATCGCTCGACCTGCTGGTTTGCCGGGAGAGGGAGCTTCCGCTCCGGCCAGAACACGCATGGGCGCGCGTGACGGCTGATTTTGACGATGTCGTCAGATTCGCGCCAGGCATGGCGGTAATAGCGTCGCCGGCCACCAGGCACGTCGAACAGGCGCTGAAGCTGGCCGGTCTCGGCGTTCACATGCTGATAGAAAAGCCCCTGTCGGCGGATCTGTCCGGGGCGGACGACCTGATCCGCTCGTGCGAGAAGAACGGCGCGGCGGCCCTGACGGCGTATAATATGAACTATCTTGAGCCGCTGAACCGCGTGATCGATATGATCACTTCCGGCGGCATAGGCGAGGTGATCTCGATATCGGCGGAGGTTGGACAGTACTTGCCGCTGTGGCGGCCTGAGGCGGACTACAGGAGCGTTGTGAGCGCGAATTCGAGTCTCGGCGGAGGCGTCCTGCTGGAGCTGAGCCACGAGATAGAGTATGCGGACAGGATGCTCGGCGGCGCTCGGTCCGTATCCTGCGTCTGTTCAAAGAGCGGCATCCTGGACATGGACGCCGAGGACAGGGCCGATATCCTGCTGGAGGGCGCGCGCGGATCGACCGCCGCGATACACATGAACATGCTCCAGAAGGTCGTCACGCGAAGCTGCAGGGCTGTGGGAACCGAGGGGGTTCTCACGCTCGACTTCATAAAAAATAAAATATTCGTTCGTTCGACGGACGACGCGGAGCCCCGCCTGTGTTTTCAAAGCGAGGAAGGCGAAGGGAACAAAGCCTACGTGGAGCAGATGAGGCATTTCTTTTCATGCGCGCGCGGCGAGAGCGTTCCGCTCGTCCCGCTTTCGCGTGGCGCGCGGGTGGTCGAACTCGTCATGGCGGCAAAGGAGAGCTCTAGCAAGGGGATGAGGATACCGGTATGAATGGCGGCGATAATATCTGTTACGGTTACGTCTTCGCCAGGGGGGGATCGAAGGGGATCCCTGGCAAGAACATAAGGCCGCTGTGCGGCAAGCCTCTGATCGCCTACTCGATAGAGGCGCTCAAGGCGTCGAGACACGTCCGTCGCGTCATAGTGTCGACGGACGACGAGAACATCGCGAAAATAGCGGCCGAGTACGGCGCGGAGGTCCCGTTCAAGCGTCCGGCGGAGCTGGCGTCTGACTCCTCTCCCGAGATTCTGGCGTGGAAACACGCCCTATCCGAGGCCGAAAGAGAGGGCGCGATGCCCGACATATTCGTATCCGCGCCCACGACGTCGCCGCTGCGCGAGCCGGGCGACATAGACGCGGCCGTCGATATGCTCGCCAGGACTGACGCTGACATAGTGATCAGCGTGACGCCGTCGTCGCGCAGCCCGTACTTCAACATGGTCACGAGGGACGAGGCTGGACGCTCGCGTATCTTCGCGGAGCTTCCCGGAGGCGTCGACCGAAGGCAGGACGCGCCGCTGGTCTACGACATGACCACGGTCGTGTACGCCGCGAAATCCCGGTACGTAAAAAACTGCCGCTCTTTAATGGAGGGAGACGTGCGGTCGATAATAGTTCCCGCGGAACGGGCGGCTGACATAGACACCCAGCTCGACTTCGACTTCGCGGAGTTCCTGATCCGAAGGAGGATGGGTATATGAGAAGCCTGAAAGACCTTTCCTCGCTGAAGGGCCGGTCGGCGCTCGTTACCGGCGGAGCGGGTCACATCGGTTTCGCTATAGCCGACGGACTGGCGGAACTGGGAGCGAACGTCATTCTCCTCGACAGGGAAACTGATAGGGGCAAGGCCCTGTGCGAGGAGTTGAGAGCCCGCTGGGGCGTCGGCGGAGAGTATATCGACGCGGATTTAGAGCGCGCGGACCAGTATGCGGACCTGCCCTCGCGCGTGGAATCCTGCTGGGGAAGGCTGGACATCCTTGTCAACTGCGCGGCGTTTGTCGGCACGACAAACCTCGATGGCTGGAACGAGCCGTTCGAACGCCAAAGCCTGGACGCGTGGCGGCGCGCGTTGGAGGTCAACCTGACCGCTCCGTTCGCCGTGACGCAAATGTTGCTCCGTCTTCTTATCGCGTCGGGCCGCGGCAGCGTGGTGAATATAGCGTCGATATACGGCATGACAGGACCCGTGCCGTCCCTTTACGAGGGGACTGGCATGAACAACCCGGCGGCGTACGGAGCGAGCAAGGGGGGCCTGCTTCAACTGACCAGGTGGCTCGCCACGACTCTGGCGCCGCGCGTGAGGGTGAACGCGGTGACGCCGGGCGGCGTCGCCCGCGGTCAGGATGAACGGTTTTCGTCCAGGTACCGCGCCAGAACTCCGATGGGGCGCATGGCGACGGAGGAGGACATAAAGGGCGCTGCGGCGTTTCTGGCAAGCGACCTGTCGGCGTACGTGACTGGACAGAACATCGTTGCGGATGGCGGTTGGTCGGTATGGTGAGGACTCCAGGTTCGGATGGGGGAAGGGTCCTGATAATCGCCGAGGCCGGGGTGAACCACAACGGCTCGCCGGACATGGCGCTCAAAATGGTGGACGCCGCTTCCGAGGCCGGAGCGGATGTGATAAAGTTTCAGACCTTCAGAGCGGAGGCGCTCGCCTCCAGCCGCGCCGTCAAAGCCGATTATCAGATATCCGCGACCGGGGACGGCGGGTCGCAGCTTGACATGCTGCGCGGGTACGAGCTCTCCGAGGGCGACCACAGGGCGATCATCGATCGCTGCGCCAAACGGGGAATAGAGTTCATGTCGACTCCCTTCGACACCGAGAGCGTGGATCTGCTGGTCTCCCTGGGAACGGCGAGACTGAAGATCCCGTCCGGAGAGATCACGAACTGGCCGCTGATATGGAAGATCGGGGGCACGGGCAAGCCGGTTATAATGTCAACCGGAATGTCCTCCGTCTGTGAGATAAGAGACGCCCTCGGCGTATTTCTGCTCGGCGCGTTGAGGCCGGAGATCACTCCCTCGAAGGAGGAAGCCGAGAAGGTATTCGCGTCCCGAGACGGCCAGGATTATTTAAGGGACAACGCCGTTCTGCTTCACTGCACTACTCAATACCCGGCTCCGCTCGGCGAAGTCAATCTGAGGGCGATGGACGCGCTTGCGGATGAATTTCATCTGCCTGTGGGATATTCCGACCATACGGAGGGGATAATCGTCTCCATAGCGGCGGCCGCCCGAGGAGCGGCGGTGATAGAAAAGCACTTCACTCTCGACAAAAACCTGCCGGGCCCGGATCACAGGGCGTCGGCGGCTCTCTGCGAACTCGTTGAAATGGTCGCGGGAATACGCGCCGTGGAGAGGGCTCTCGGCGAAAGGGAGAAGTTCCCAACCAAGGGCGAGACCGCGAACAGGACGGTTGTCCGCAAGAGCCTGACCGCTCTCAAGCCGATTCGCGCCGGCGAGACGTTCACCGCTGAAAACCTTGGCGTGAAACGCCCAGGGGATGGCATAGCCCCGTCCGAATACTGGAGGTATATCGGCTTGGCGTCGTTCAGGAACTACGACGAGGACGAGCGGATCGAAGCCCAGCCATGAGCGCTCTGCGTAGGGTTGTCATAATCGGTTGCGGAGGCCACGGAAGGGTGTTGGGCGACATCCTGCTCTCTCAGCCTGAGAGCTTCGAACTGATCGGTTTTGTGGACAAGAATCCGGAGTTGACGGGCGGTCATATATTCGGCGTCAGAGTCCTTGGTGACGACGATTTCTTGAAGCGCGGTTTCGGACCCGC
>JAISLO010000289.1 GCA_031290815.1 Synergistaceae bacterium
ATCTTATTCATTAAAATACTCCTTTCGCGTCCACGACGTTATCGTTTCCCATCTTGCCCAGACCCACTTTGCAAACATCGTCTTCCTGGGAAACGGGCAGCATTTCCGGAGCAAGTCCGGTTCTCAGTTCAATGGCCCTCATGAGGGCAGTGTTCAGAGGACAACACTTGCGCTGGATGTTAATGGCCAGGAATTTAGCGCATAGCGGCCGGAATACGCAGTTGTGAACTTTCTCATTGATCTGGAATTCATCTTCGTAGAACTCAACATCGGCGGCAAGTTTTTCTGTTTTGAAGAGCCTCACAATCTCACCGGTGTCCGAGGGCTCCTTCAGATACTTTTCAAAGAGTTCCGTGCCGGCCAGAACCAGGCGATACTTACCACTCATTCCGCGTTCGTTATAAAATTCTTTCTGGTAGTCGAGCAGCAGCTGGTCTTTCAATTCATCAAGAAATGCCATAATTTAAGCCTCCTTATTTTCAGGTTCTTTTTCATAATAAGGCACGCCGAATTTTTCCTTATATACGATTTCTGACAACAGATGGCGCGGCCGCGCGTGAGGGTAACGGGCAGGTTCTCCGACGGCGAGCATACCGAAGGACTTATAGCCCGCGGGTACGCCAAAATACTGGTTGATGCGTCTCTCGTCACGGACATCGAGGGTGGCCGCTCCCACCCAGCAGGTTCCCAGACCAAGGCTCGTGGCTACAAGACACATGTTCTCAATGGCGGCGGATGTGTCATAAGGCGCGTCCCACACATCCAGACGTCCTGAAATCAGGATGATAACGTCCGCCTGATTGACGAAAGCGGAAACATCGCCGCTGGTCAGTTTTTTGAACGCCTTCGCGCGTTTTTCAGGATCCTTCAGATTCACAAAACGCTCCATGATGTGCCTGGAAAGCAGCTCGCTGGTAAAACGGCGGCCGCTTCCCGCCTTGCCCACCATGGAGAGGAAATCCTTGTTTTCCTGGTCACGCACAACGGTGAAACGCCAAGGCTGATAGTTCTCGCCGGACGGCGCCTGACGGGCCGCCTCCAGAATTGTTCGCAAATCATCCTCGGATACCGGCGTGTCGGTATAGTTACGGATACTGCGCCGCAGATTAACTAACTCCATAGCGGCTTCCTTGGAAACATTACATGCCATAATAAGCTGCCTCCCCGCAGAATAAGTATTGTTCTTCACTCAAGCCGAAATTCATTGTTATCTCATCCTTACGCTTTCAGTTTCTGAATCTCTTTGGTCAATACAGGCAACACTTCAAAGAGGTTCCCCACTATTCCGTAATTGGCGACGTTGAAAATCGGCGCGTCCGGGTCCTTGTTGATGGCCACGATACAGTCCGAACCGCTCATGCCCGCCAAGTGTTGGATAGCCCCGGAAATACCGCATGCGATATACAGTTTCGGGCCCACGGTCTTGCCCGTTTGACCCACTTGATGAGAGTGAGCGATCCACCCCGAGTCCACAGCCGCACGCGAAGCCCCCACGGTAGCGCCCAGCGCCGCCGCCAGTTCTTTCACGGGAGCGAAGCCCTCCGGACCGCCCACGCCGCGACCGCCCGAGACGATGATCTCCGCGCCTTCCAGGTCTACAATCTCGTCAGCGGCCTCTTTGATGACCTCCAGGATTTCCGTCCGGATATGATCGGCTGACACGCGGAAGTCATCACGGATCATCTCCGCTTCGTGTTCGGTCCGCGGAGCGGCTTTCTTGAACACGCCGGGACGCACTGTGCCGATTTGGGGACGGTGGTCCGGGCAGAGGATCGTCGCCATCAGGTTGCCTCCGAAAGCCGGACGCGTCCACGCTACGCAGCCCGTCTCTTCGTCGATGTCCAAGCCCGTGCAGTCGGCGGTCAAGCCTGTTTTCAGACGGCATGAGATCCGAGGCCCCAAGTCACGGCCGTTAGGCGTCGCTCCGATGAGCAGCGTCGCGGGGCTGTATTTTTCAACCAAGTGGCACATGGCCGCCGCGTAGGCGTCCGTGCTGTAGTCTTTGTACTCCGGCCCCTCTACCACAAGAACCTTGTCCGCTCCGTAAGCGCCGGCTTCTTTCACCGCCGCGTTCACGCCGTCGCCGATGACGACGCCCACAAGCGCGCCGCCCTGCTTTTCCGCCAGCGCCCGGCCGGGATTTAGCAATTCAAGCCCCACGCTTCTGGCGCTTCCGTCTTCCTTCAGTTCTATATATACCCACAGGTCTTTCGTTTTGCTTTCCATTTTCGTGTCCCCCCTCTCAAATCACATGAGCTTCGTTGAGAGCCTGGGCCAGTTTGAGGGCGGAAGCCCCGCCGGTTTCCTCTTGAATGATCAGGCCGCTTTTTTTCCGTACGGGCACGAAGGTGCGTTTCACGTGCGTGGGCGAACCCTTGAGCCCAATGCGGGTCTTGTCGATATCAGGGAAAGCGTCGTCTCCCAGCACGGGAATCTGCGCCCTGCCCGCCGCTATTTTCCGTTTGATGGTGGGAAAGCGAGGGTCGAAGCTGGGCTTGGTGAACGTGACCAGGCAGGGAAACGGAACGCCAATGCGCATGTTGCCGTCCGATCCTTCTTTGAGCACGGCCAGTTTGTTGTCCTTGATCTCACACTCCAAAGCGTAGGTCACTTGAGGGTATCCCAGATGTTCGGCGAGTTCCGGACCCACTTGGGCCGTATCGCCGTCGATGGCCTGTTTGCCGCAAAAAATGGCGTCGAATTTGCCCTCCAGTTCTTCGACTTTTTCGACAGCCTTGGAGAGGATGTAACTGGTGGCCAGGGTATCAGACCCGCCGAAGGTCCTCCCGCTTACCAGGTAAGCCTTGTCGGCGGCGATAGCCAGACAGTCCTTCAAAGCAGCGGTGGCCTGAGGCGGCCCCATGCAGAGAGCTACGATCTTCGTTTCGGGGAGTTTGTCTTTGAGACGGGCCGCCGCTTCCAGCGCGAAACCGTCGAAGGTGTTAAGGATGCTGGGAACTCCGTCGCGGATCAAGGTATTAGTTACAGGGTCGATCTTGATCTCCGTGGTGTCCGGCACCTGTTTGACGCATACTAAAACATTCATATTGCTGCTCCTTCCTGTGATTTATAGATTTTTTCAAATGATGACAAATCGTTCGTCTTTTCTGCGCGGCATCGCCGGCGACTGCGCGGGGTGTCCCAAAGCGATGAAAGCTAAGAACTCTCCTTTGTCGGGAGCGAAGCGCGCCTGGACTTCGGGCGCAAGGTTCGCTTGAAGGGGAGCGGTCAGCCAGCAGCTGCCCAATCCTTTGCCGTAAGCCATAAGAAGCATGTTTTCTATGGCGGCGGCCACGCTTTGCATGGAACTGAGCCGATCTTCATAGTCTTTTTTCAGCAGGAAAGCGAGGATACAAACAGGTGCGTTGCCCAAAGATCCTATGAATCCCAGCGATTCTTCCACGACTTCCGGATTTTTGGGGAAACGGGCGGACAATTCGGCGCGATTTTTGGGCAGTCCTTTGCCCAGGATATTCAACAGATCCTTTCGTGCTTCTTCATCGCGGACCACGACAAAAAACCAAGGCTGCAAATTGATGGCCGACGGAGCGGCCAGCCCTGCCGTCAATATGTCCTGGATATCCTGCTCGCTGACGGGGTCGGAAGTAAACTTGCGCACGCTTCTCCGTCCAAATATAGCCTCTTTGATTTCCATAATAAAGGTTCTTCCTTATCTCTATGAATTTTTTCCTCTTCGAAAATGAACACTTTAAGCTGACTTTTACATTAATGACGATTTAATTATCATGTTTTGTTCATTGCAAGACAATATGCAAAGGCGCACATGTGTATATGTCTGGACATCGTTTAATTATTGTAAATTAGTTGGCGGAGATTTGATGGCTTGCGCTTATAAAGATACCGATGAGATGTCATAACAAAGATAATCGTTCTCGGCGGACTTCATGAGCCACAATTTACCACCAAGGTCATGAGGGACAATACATTTATATATTGCAGAGCGGTGTTGCTATGGCATAGAGAATTACAATCGAAGGACAGCAGCGTATTTTGAAATTTTTCCGGCCCAACGATATATATGGAGTATTAACCATATTTGGGGACTCGCGAAACGTTATGACTGTAGAGGCGATAGAAAATGTGACAAACTTGCAAATTTCACGTTTCAAATTACATCAAATCCTTCGCCAATATCCGGAAGTATTGCTTGAACTTTATGAGGATATTGCCTCCAAACTGCGCATGAGAGTTTTGAACCTTGATAATGATTATCTTTCCGCAGAGCAAAGGATCATTAAAAGTCTGGTCGAAATTAGCCAGCAATTTGGATATAAATCAGAAAACGGGATTATTCTCAAGTTGAAACTGACGCAGGAATATCTGGCAGCCTATTCTGGAACAAGCAGAACCTCAGTGAGCAGGCTGTTATATGAATTGGACCGGCAGAGGATTATAAGAATCATGCCCAAGCCGTATATGATCCTTCAATTAGACCAACTGTTGCAAATTCTCCATGGGAGAAAAGTGTAAACACAGTACTGTTGCGCGTTTTGGTCATATCTCTAATTCCAGGAGATTTTGGAGTCCACATCCGTATTCTTCAACAGTTTAGTTGGATTTTTGTCTCACATGGTACAGATGCAAATTCGGGTACGTGATATAGTGGTAATACTCGAATTTGGGTACGTGATATAGTGGTAACGGTAACATTCGCTTTGTTCCAGGCATCCGGTCGAACCTGTCTTTAGGTGTTTTTGGCTCGTTACGGAAAGAGAAGTGTGCGCACTCTGTTCAGTTGCATTGGTCGATGTTTGTTATTTCTCTCTACTACCCGCTATGAAGGAGGTTTATTACGATGATTGCTGATTTTCATATTCACTATGCTCCAGAGGTGCTGGTAAAAAAACAACTTGGGAATGAGAGCTTCAAGTTGGTCTACAGCAATGGGATTCCATCCTATTCCTTCCATCCGAAGCTGCATCAGGTGGAAAAACATGTTGAGGTTCTGGAGCACGCAGGTATAGATCGCGCCTATATTTCCAGTGCTCCTGGCATGGAAGGAGGCGATTTGGAGATCTGTAAGCTGATAAATAACGATCTGTTTCAGTGGGAAAAGCGGTTTCCGTCTAAAATAAAAGGGATGGCGCATATTCCTCCTCTGGGTGGTAAGGAAGCTTTTGCGGAACTGCATCGCGCCGTCCACGAGCTTGGATATGAAGGCGCGGCCATGGGTTCCAATGTTGAAGGGCATGAT
>JAISLO010000290.1 GCA_031290815.1 Synergistaceae bacterium
GTGATAAGCTGTTCGATGATATAGGGCTGAAGATTCTGTCGACTCTGCAGAAACACGCCAGGATTTCTTTCAGCGACCTCGGCAGGCGCGTTGGGCTGTCGTCTCCTGCCGTGGCGGAGAGGATACACAAGATGGAGGAAGCTGGTTACATAAGGGAATACAGGGCGGTCATCGATCCCGAGAAGGTCGGTTTTCCGATAACAGCGTTTATCAATGTCACGGCAAGCGTTGGCAAACTCGGCGAACTCGATGATATTGTAAGGTCTATTCCGGAGGTGATAGAGGCCTATCATCTCTCAGGAGCCGAGGACCTCCTGTTGAAGATCGTGGCGGCAACGATGACCCACCTCGAGGACATAATCAATCACATAGGCAATTTCGGCGAGACGAAAACCTCCCTGGTGTTATCGTCGCCCGTAACATCTCGCGTGATTACTCCGATATCCCGATCCGAGGGGCACAAGAGAGAATTATCCTAAAGATAATGGATAATCCCCTTTAGGACACGTGACTGTTGTCCTTGAAAAAAAACCGCAAGCTACCTGCGGCGGCCTTTGTGCGCCTGGAATATTGTTTTAGGTGGGATGATCTGGACACAGCGATATTTACAATAAACTCGCGCGCTGGAATTTTCTTCCATGAGATGCTCCTGTCTCGTGCGAGATAAGCGGCGCGTGCAGTTGGTCAAGTTTACAGCTTCAGGCAATCGACAATCGAGCAGGAGTTTTGGAGTTTGCGATGTGTCAGATGACAGCATCCTGCACCTGAGCCGCTCAATAAAAAATTAGAATCTCGAGGCATGATTATGAAGACTATATCAATTTCCGACTTAGATGCTTTTAAAGTTCTCGACTCCCGCACCGGTGTCGTTACGTATGGCTGCGATCAGGAGTGGTTCTCGACGGAGTGGCAGCGCAGAGCGGGATGCGGCCCGTCCGTCGCCTCTAATATCCTCATCTACCTGGACATCCTGAGGACCGGCCGCAAGAGAACTCCAATCAGCAGAGAATTTTGCACCACGCTGATGGAGGAAGTCTGGACGTATGTGACTCCGACTGAAATGGGCATGCCATCGACCGCGATGTTCTGCGACGATGTTCGCTCCTACGGAGAGGCGAAGGGAGACGAGATCGAATGCGTGTCGTTCGACGTTCCGAACGATGCGGCCAACCGGCCCACGGCGGATGAAATTTCGGCGTTTCTCGAAAAATCACTGTCGAGCGACCTGCCTGTCGCGTTTCTGAATCTCTGCAACGGGAAGGAGAAAAACCTCCCGGAGTGGCACTGGGTCACGATTATCCTGATGGAACAAAAGACGCCGGGCTCCCACATATTCATCCAAATCATCGACGAGGGGATATTGAAGACGATAGACCTTTCGTTATGGCTCGACACCACGAGCAACGGGGGAGGTTTCGTGCGTTTTCATTACACGCGGGATAAGCGTGGCGGTTGACGGGCATACCGAGCGGCGGGAGATTAGTCACTTCACGGCATCCAGCGCCGCGGCCAACTCCTCCCACTCGGCGTAATCGGCGGTTATAGTCTTGTCCAGGGTTTTGCGCTCGATCATGAGGCTCTGAACCGTGCGCGAATCGGAGAGAATCTCCGGCATGCTCAGGTTTCTGTCTATCTCGCGCAGCCTCCTCTCGCTCTCATCGATCTTCGCCTCCAACAGGGCTATCTGGTCAGCAAACACCTTCCTCTTCCTGTAGACTCGGTTGCGCTCCTCGGCCTCCAGCCTGCGCTTCTCCCTTGACGAGTCTCCGGCTGTGGCTTCCGGCATGGTTTGAGCGGTATCTCCAGTCTCCCTGCCGCGGCGATTCTCCTCTCTTTTCTCTATAAACCAGGAATAGTTGCCGGGATAGTCGTACAACGCCCCGTCCCTGATCTCTATTACCCTGTTCGTCAGGTCGTCGAGGAAAAACCTGTCGTGAGAGACGATGAGGAGCGTGCCGCCGTACTGGAGCAGGGCGCGCTTGAAGATCTCGCGCGTCTTCATGTCGAGGTGGTTCGTCGGCTCGTCCAATATGAGAAAATTCGTGTCCGACAGGAGGAGCTTGAATATGGCGACTCGCGATTTCTCCCCGCCCGAGAGAACTCTTATGGGCTTATTTATGTCGTCGCCGGAGAAGAGAAAAGCTCCAAGCAGACCGCGCTTTTCCGCCTCCGTTACAGCAGACCCCGTTCTGCATGCCTCCTCCCATACGGTGTGCGCGTAATTCAGGTTCTGTGCGCTCTCCTGCGAGAAGTACGCGAACTTGACATTGTGACCTAGCTTCACGCTTCCCTCGTCCGGCTCCTCCGCGCCCGACAAAACCCTGAGCAGCGTCGATTTCCCGGCCCCGTTCACGCCGACGAGGGCGGCCCTCTGCCCCCTGCATATCTCAAGATCCAGAAGGGAGAAGACCTCTTTGTCTCCGTAACGTTTGGCGAGGCCCTGAGCCAACAGTACGCTGCGGCCGCTCCTCGGAGCTTCAGGAAACCTTATGTTCGCGCTCTTGGACGGCGGGTCCGTATCGCATATCTCCATTCGGTCGAGCTGCTTTATTCTGCTCTGCACCTGGGCGGCCTTGGAAGCCTTGTAGCGGAAGCGTTCGACGAATCTCCGTATCTGCTCCGCGCGCTCGCTCTGCTCCGCTGCCAGCCGTTCGCGGCGCTCCATCTCGGCTTCTCTCTCTATAATGTAGCGTTCGTAGCTCATCGGGTAACGGGTTATCTCTCCCCTGGCGATCTCCGCTATTTCAGAGGCCATCTTTTCGAGGAACCGCCTGTCGTGCGAGACGAAGATAATTATCCCCCGATGGTCTCGCAGCCACCCCTCCAGCCACTCCATGCTCTCGCTGTCGAGGTGATTCGTAGGCTCGTCCAGCAGCAGGATATCCGGGCTGCGCAGGAGCACAGCGGCAAGCGCCAGCCTCATCTTCCAGCCGCCGGAGAACTCGCCGCACAACCTCTCCTCGTCGCCATGAGCGAAGCCAAGCCCTCGAAGCACTTTCCCCGCTGTCGGCTCGAACTCGTATCCGCCTCGGATGGAAAATTCACGCTCGATGCTCTCATGCTCCAGGAGATATCTCGAAAGCTCACGAGAACTCTCCGCGCTCTCCGACATGAGCCGCTCGGCCTCGGACAGCCTCTCGCTCAGATCCGACAACCCGGCGCTGTCTCTTAGAAAATCCATGACAGTGCCGTCTCCCAGTTCCGCGAGGTCCTGCGGCAGATAGCCTATGGAGGCGGAGCCTCCGAACTCGACGTTCCCTTCGTCCGGCGTCATCTCGCCGGCGATCACTCGAAGCAGGGTCGTCTTACCAGCCCCGTTCTCGCCAACCAGTCCAATCCTTGCCCGGTCTCCGACGAGCCAGTTTATGTCCTTCAGTATGATTCGCTCCCCAAACGCCAGGGAAAGTTTTTTCATCAGTATCAACGCAATGTCCCCTTACTTGAACGCCGGACAGTCATTATACATCAAATCGGCGCGCCCGAAACCACCTGGACGCCGTAATCACGCCCTGCGCTAAGCGCCGGCCGCGGGTCTGAGGAACTTGGCCATAATGATTTCCCCGGCGATTGTTTTAAGTTTTTGAGAGTGTTTGAGCGTGGTTTTCTCATGACTTTTATCTTTTTTGTCTGGAAGACTCCACTCATAGCTGATAAAATGATGTCGGTTGAATTTGCGCTTTTAGGAGAGATTGCGTCAGATGGCAGTGCTGGATGTTTTGATCTATCCGAATCCCGCGCTTCGTGCGGAAGCGGCCGAGGTGACTGACTGGAACGAAGAGCTCAGGAAGCTGATGACCGATATGTGGGAGACGATGTACATATCGAAGGGCGTTGGTCTTGCGGCCCCGCAGGTCGGTGTTTCCAAGAAGCTGATCGTCATCGAATACGAGGGCGAGAAACACGTTGTGATCAACCCCAGCATAATTGAGGAGGATGGTTTCGAGCGCGCGGAAGAAGGGTGCTTGAGCTTCCCTGGGGTCTATGAGAGCGTCGAGCGGCCGGCCAAGATACGGGTCGTGTATTGGGATGAGGCCGGGGCGAGGAGGGACGAGGTCATAGAGGGCTTCCTCGCGAGGGTGTTCGCACATGAGATAGATCACTTGAGCGGCAGGCTTTTCATAGATCGCCTCTCCCCATTGAAGAAGGGCTTCATCCGAAAGAAGATGGAGAGACAGGCGAGGGAAAAATCATGAGCGGAAGGACCGGCAAGCTGAGGTACGCCTTCTTTGGGTCGGGCTCCTTTGCGGCGAGGTGTCTCGAACTCCTCTCCGAGTGGAGGCTTCCCTCATGGATAGTTACGTCTCCGCCGGCCGCCGCGGGACGGGGCGGCCGGCTGTCCATGTCGCCGCTCGGCAGGTTCGCGGCTGGTTCCGGCATATTGGCCGATGTTCCGCTCTTCGAGACCGCTCGGGCCTCCAGCGACGCGATGGTGCTCGACGCGAGGGAGAGCGTCCCGGTTGACGTCGTGATCGTCACGGACTTCGGTCAGATGATAAGGGAACCGCTCCTGTCATATGGGGAGCGAGTAGGGTGCGTCAACATCCACCCATCCCTCCTCCCGGAGTACAGAGGAGCTGCGCCGGTGCAGAGGGCTCTCATGGACTGTCGGAGGGAGACGGGGGTGACGCTGTTCAAGCTGGCCTCGTCCATGGATTCCGGCCCCGTTTTGCTGCGCAGGGAGATTGGAATAGGGGACGATGACGATGCCGGGACGATTCTGGAGCGCGCGGCGGTCCTCGGCGTAGGGGCGTT
>JAISLO010000291.1 GCA_031290815.1 Synergistaceae bacterium
ACAAACTCGATGCTCGCCATTACGGTCATGTGGTGGCCTTGGTACGCGAGGCTGTCATACGGCGTCGCGTCGTCGCTGCGCTCGGAGAACTTCATAATCTACGCGCAGCTTGTCGGAGCCAGCACGCCCCATATAATATTCAAGGAGATACTTCCCGTATGCCTGTCCTCCATATTGACCAAGATGACGCTCGACATGGGCTATGTCATAATCATGGGCGCGACGCTGAGTTACGCGGGCCTCGGAGAACAGGCGCCCAAGCCGGCGCTGGGAAGCATGATCTCGCAGGGCGTCAAATATATGCCCGCCCAGTGGTGGTTCACCGTTTTTCCGGCGCTGACGATCATCCTGATAATATTGGGGTTCAACCTGTTCGGCGACGGAATAAGCAGCATGCTGGGGACGGACGAAAAGTAATGCGGGACGGGATGATTGCCGTGGACGATCTGCTTCTCGAAATATCCGATCTCTCGGTTACATTTGACGTATTCGGACATGGATACCACGTTCTGGACGGAATTTCATTCCAGGCGCGCAAGGGCGAGCGAATAGGGCTCGTCGGCGAATCAGGGTGCGGAAAGACGTCCACGCTCAAGGCGATTCTCAGAGTCCTCCCAAGAAACGCCGTGATCAACGGAGGCTCCGTGTCGTTTTCCGGGAAGGACGTTTATAAAATGTCGGGGCGGGAGCTGGACCTGATGCGCAGGAACGGGGCTGGAATGATTTTTCAGGATCCATCCAGCGCGCTCAACCCGGTTTTCACGATAGAATCGCAATTTTTGACGGCGCTGAAGTACTCCTCCGACGCCGGCGCCCCCAGATCCGAGCTGTATTCCAGAGCGGCCCAAGCGCTCGAGAACGTCATGCTGGCCGATCCGGAGAGGATAATGAAAAGTTACCCCTACCAGTTGTCCGGCGGGATGAAACAGCGGGTCTGCATTGCCATGACGATCGCGGCGGGCAGGCAGTTGATGCTGGCGGACGAACCTGGCACGTCGCTGGACGTTACGATTCAGGATCAGATACTGAGGCTGATAAATCAACTGGTGCAGGATAAAAACCTAGCGGTGATCATGGTCTCTCATTCGCTCGGGGTGATCCGGGAATCGACGAGTTATGTGAATATAATGTACGCTGGAACCATAGTCGAGAGCGGCGGCACGGAGGACGTATTCAAGAAACCGGCGCACCCGTATACTGTAGCGCTTATGGCTTGTGTTCCAAAACTGACGGGGGAGGAACTGTCAAAGGGCATCCCTGGCAGGGTTCCCGATTATTCCGAGCCTCCCGTCGGGTGCCGTTTCTCGGCCCGCTGCCAATTCGCGAGAGATGTGTGCGGCCGCATGAAGCCTCCGAGAACGGAAATTTCACCCGAACATTTCGTGAGCTGCTATTTCGCGGGCGAGGGCTTCTGATGGACGATAAAATACTCCAAATAGACAACCTGAAAAAATATTTCCCGCTCAGAAACGGACTCGTTGTGAAAGCGGTGGACGACGTAAGCTTGCGCCTCGGCGTCGGCGAGACCCTTGGTCTCGTGGGTGAGTCTGGCTCCGGGAAGAGCACGATCGCGTATGTCCTCATCGGGATGTACGAGGCTACAAGCGGCAAGGTCTTCTACAAGGGCGAGGAGATTTTACGCAACGGCCTCCGTCGCACCCTGAAACAGAAGAGCGAGATACAGATAGTCTTTCAGGATCCCGGGTCGTCGCTCAACCCCAAGAGGACCATCAGACAGAGCCTGTCCGTTCCGCTGAGGATTCACTCACGGGGATCCTCGAATCAAAGCCTGAATGAACAGGTGGACAGCCTGCTCGAGGAGGTCGAGCTGCCGCGCGATTTTGCGGATAAATATCCGACCGCGCTGGGCGGCGGCGAACGCCAACTGGTATCCGTCGCGCGAGCCCTGGCGGCAAATCCTTCGCTCATAATTCTCGACGAGCCGACCTCCGCGCTCGATGTTTCCATACAGGCCAAGGTAATAAGCAAGCTCATCGACCTTCAAAGGGAAAAGTCCCTCTCATACCTTTTCATCACGCATGATCTGAGCCTGATGAGAAACGTGGCGGACAGGGTGGCCATTCTCTATCTTGGGAGGCTCTGCGAACAGGCTCCCGCCGCTGAGTTTTTCGAGAACCCGCTGCATCCGTATACGAAAATGCTTCTCTCATCGATTCCAGTCGTCACCCTGGAGGAGGAGAACATGAAGCCTGCGAAGATCCGATCCTCCGGTGAAATCCCGAGCCCGGTCAACGTTCCCCCAGGCTGCGCGTTTCACATGCGCTGCAGGGATAAAATGCCGGTGTGCGAATTGGAGCGGCCCGTCATGAGAGAGGTGAGCAGAGGACATGAAGTCTGCTGTCATCTTGAAATATGAGGCCGCGTTTATAGGAGGCTGTTATGGTGAATGCGTTTGACGGACTGAGAAGAAAGGCGCACGGCTTGGTCGATAAATATTTTGACGAACAGATACGCGATACGCGCGAGATTATCAAAATCCCGAGCGTATTGGACGAGAGCGGCGCAACGCCGGAAAATATCTTCGGAAGCGACATGACTAGCGCGTTGAACGCGTTCCTGGGCATCGCCGAGTCGATGGGCTTTCGTGTGAAGAACATCGAAAATCGCATAGGCTACGCGGAAGTGGGGTGCGGCGCGGAGATGGCTGGAATACTGGCCCACCTGGACGTGGTTCCAGCGGGCCGCTTGGAGGAGTGGACGCATCCGCCGTTCGGCGCCGTCGTCGAGGACGGCGTACTTTGGGGCCGCGGCGCGATTGACGACAAGGGCCCTGCGATGGCCACGCTTTATGCCATGAAATCGCTCAGGGACGCAGGGGCGGCGTTCTCCCGGCGATTTCGGCTGATATTGGGTCTGGACGAGGAAAACGGATCGCGATGCATCGAGCGCTACAACGAGGTCGAAGAACAGCCCGCTTTCAGCTTTTCTCCCGACGCTTCCTTCCCCGTGGTCAACGCCGAGAAGGGCATTCTCAGGCTTATCTTCTCGAAGCGCGCGGCGGACAGCAGGCCGGTAAATCAGCCGGCGTTGTCCGGCCTCAGCGGAGGGGACAGGTTCAACGTCGTTCCCGACTTCGCGTCGGCTTTCATTAGATGCGGTTTGGATGACCGCGAATCAATCGCGAAATATTTTGCCGGGCTCGATGTTTCCGAAGAACCGGATGGTCTTTGCGTAAAGGCGTACGGCCTGGCCGCACACGCGATGGAACCGGAAAAAGGCGAAAATGCGATTCAAAAACTCCTGCGCCGATTATCAGGAGTGAAATTCTGCGATTCTGACAGCGAAACGATCGGTTCGCTGCGTCGTCTGTTCGGAGACGACAGCGCTGGCAAAGGGCTCGATATCGCGGCTCGGGATGACGTATCGGGGCATCTGACATGCAATACCGCTGCCATAGAGACGCGCCATGACGGCGACGGTTACAAAACGTTCGTGATCAAGCTGGATATTCGTTACCCGGTGACGCTCGGCGCGCCGCGTCTGATCGAAGACATAAGACAAAAGTCATCTCGATCGGGATATGAATTGGAAATAGCGGCGCACAAACCGCCTCTTTTCGTCCCCGAGTCTGACCCAGTCGTTCAAACCCTGCTCGACTCCTATGAATGCGTGATGAACGAACGCCCCGCTCCGATAAGCATGGGCGGCGGCACGTACTGCCGGTTCATGCCGCACTCTGTATCGGCGGGGCCTGTATTTCCCGGTCAGCCAGAGCTCGCTCACCAGACTGACGAACGCGTCTCTCTGGACGACCTGCGCAGATGCACGCACATCTACGCCGAGGCGCTCGCGCGTTTTAACGATGCCAATTAGGGCGATTTTGTAGCGGGCGCCGCAGTCTTCTTGAAGAACAACATGGCGCAGATCAGAAAGAGCGAGCTGCCAACGCTCAGCTTTATGTCATGATGAATCGCAGTGACCGCGGCGCACCCGATCACAAGCCTTTCCCAGCCTCTGAGAAGCCTGAGGAGCCACCCTTCAAACGCCCCTGCCAGCGAAATTACGCCGAGAAGCGCAGACACGACGAGAATCGAGAGCTCCATGGGTTCGATGTCCCTGGCCAGCAGCATTGGGTTGTATACGAAGACGAACGGCAGCATGTATGAGGCAAGGGCTATGCGAGTGGCCGTGACGCCGGTTTTAGCCGGGCTTGCGCCAGCAATGCCCGCGCCGGTGAATGCGGCCAGGCACACCGGCGGGGTGAGATCGGCCATTATTCCGAAATAAAACACGAACAGGTGAGCGGCAATCGGAATCACCTTCATTCCGATGAGCGCCGGCGCTATTATCGTGCTGCACACTATGTAGTTGGCTGTGGTGGGAAGGCCCATTCCAAGCACCAGACAGGCGACCATCGCCATCACCAGGGTCAGGAGCAGATTGCCCCCGGAGACCTCTATGATGTTGTTCGATATGGTGAGCCCCAGGGAGGTGAGTGACGACGTTCCCACGACAAATCCGACCAGGGCGCAGGCCATCGCGACGCCGAGCGCCCCGCGCGAGCCAGCAACCAGAGCTCTGACTATCTTCGCCGGGTCCATCCTGGTATGACGTCTCAGAGAGCTGAAGACCAGCACGGACACGATTCCGACGAAGCCGGCCTTGAGCGGCGTGTACTTCATGAGCAGAGTGACGATTATGATCATTATCGGTATCAGAAGGTGTCCGTCGCGTTTCAGCACATCCCACACCAGAGGCAGCTGCTCGCGGGGCAGGCCCTCGAGTCCGGCTTTCATCGCCCGGATGTGGACGTTCGTGAATATGGCGGAGTAATAAAGCAGCGCCGGTACGATAGCCGCAGCCGCTATCGATAGATACGAGACGCCCAGAAATTCGCTCATTATGAAAGCCCCAGCCCCCATTATGGGCGGCATGAGCTGTCCCCCGGTCGACGCGCACGCCTCGACGGCCCCGGCGTAATAAGGGGCATACCCGACTTTTTTCATGAGAGGTATCGTAAAAGTTCCGGTGGTGGCCACGTTCGCAACCGATGAACCGTTGATGGTGCCCAACAAGCCCGATGCCACCACGGCTACTTTCGCCGGCCCTCCCGGAGTACTCCCTGCCAGCGCCAGCGCGAGTTCGTTGAAGAACTTCGCCCCGCCGCTCTCCGCGAGGAACGCCCCAAATATTATGAACACGATCACAAATGTAGACGACACACCGAGCGCTATGCCGAATATGCCCTCCGGGGTGAGGTACATGTGCTGTATTATCCGGCTCAGGGAGTAACCGCGGATTTGGAACATGCTCGGCGCGTAATTGCCGAAATGACAATAAGCGAGAAATAACACGGCAAGACACGGCAGCACACTGCCGACCACCCTTCGGCCGCTCTCGACGACCAGCGCCATCGCTGCCACTCCAAGCCATATTTCATACGGGAGGGGGGCGGCCCCCCTCCTCGCTATGTCGTTGAAAAAGATCACTATATACCCTATCACAGCTCCTCCCGCCAGGGCGAGCAGCCAGTCGTACCAGGGGACCGACGTCTTGGAACCGCCCCTAGTCGCCGGGAAGAGCACGAACACCGCGACGATGGCGAACATGAGGTGTACCGATCTCTGAATCACTACCGGCATAGTGGTGAAACCCGCCGAGTACAGGTGGAACAGCGTCATCGAACACAGCCAGAGCGTTATCGCTGCGCCCTGCCAGCCCGACAGCCGCCGGAATCTGCTCTCCGCGTCGTATTTTTCTATGAGACCGGCGACTTCCGACTCATCCTTCGATATAGAGCTCAAGAGGTCTCCCTTCACGCCGTCGTCTTTGTTCATGGCTATTTTATCGCGCCGATCTCTTTGAAGTATTTCTCCGCGCCGGGGTGCAGCGGTATCTTTATCACGCTGACAGCCCCAGCATCCATGAAGGACATGATGGCCGCGACGTTCACGAGATCCTGCTTGTTGTCGTAAAGGGCCTTAGTCATCTGGTATACGAGCTCTTCATCCAGCTTTTCGTGAGCGGTGAGGGTGTTCCAGGTCGCCGAGACCTTGAGCTGTTCCGTCTGTCCCTTGTATGAGTTGGCGGGGATCACGAACTCTGAGTAGTACGGCAGGTCTTTGTTCAAGCCGGCAATGAGTTCGTCCTCCAGGGGGATCAGATGCCCAGTGCCCATCGTAGTCACCTCTACCACCGCCGAGGAACCGATGGCGCACATCATGAAGCCCGCGTCGATATTTTTATCGGCCAGGGCGCTTGCGGTCTCGTTCAAACCAAGGTTTTGAGGCTTGATATCTTTGTCGGGGTCGATCCCGGCGATTTTGAGCAGGGCGCGCGCCGTGTATTCCGTCCCGCTGGCGACAGCGCCTATTCCCACTCTCTTGCCCTTGAGATCTTTAACGCTCTTGATGCCGCTGCCCTCGGCGACCATCAGCTGAATCGGCTCTGGATAAAGCGGGGTCATGCCTCTCAGGTGTTTCTGCGGCTTGCCGTCGAACGCCTGCATTCCATTGTAGGCAAAGTAGTAGAGCCCGTCGGTGAATGCGACCTCGGCCTCGCCGTTTTCCAGCAGCTGCAGGTTCTGAGCCGTCCCGCCCGTCGACTGCGACGCGGCCTTCATGTCCGGTATGACCCTGTTCCAGATCGTGGCCATCGTCGAACCGACTGGATAGTACGTTCCTCCAGTCGATCCGGTGCCTATGTTGATGAACGTGGTTGCCGCCGCAATCGTGGAAAACACCGATATAACGGCTATGGAAAGAATAATCGTCATTGCTCTCTTCATTTTTCACGCCTCCTGTGATTTTGTGGATTACAAGTTCAAACGTTCTCCTCAATATCGTCAAACCGAGACTCTCTTGCCTCCCTTCCTCAAGTTTTTCCCAATCATCCCGCTGTGTGGCTATTATACTATTTTAAGCGGAAATATTCAGAAAATTGCCGCAAAAAAAATAAAATAATCGCGCTTGGATCATATCGTAATCATTTTGAGTGAGCTTGACGCTCATCACTCGCCCTAGTACCTGTTGTCGAATATCCGAGTGGATTTCTTCTCGCTTCGAGGCAGGTCGCCCATGCCGACAGCCTTGGCGATGATGGTGATGCCTATCTTCTCCTTGAAGGATTCCTTGACCGTCCTCTCGAGCTCTGACTTTGATCCGTCGTAGGCCGCGGCGGTCTCGAAGAAAAGCGTCACGATGTCCTTGCCGTTCAAGTGGTCTATCATTATCTGATACTCGCTGCTGACTCCGTCTACAGTCGCCAGAAGCTCGTCGGCACGGCTCGGATAGATCATCGTCCCCTTCACCTTTATCATGTCGTCCGAGCGGCCTATCAGGGTGTCGATGCGCGGGTAAGACAGGCCGCAAGGGCACTCCCCCGTCATCTCTCTGGTCATGTCGTGGGTGCGGTAGCGAACGAGCGGGGCGCCCTCCTTGCAAAGCGTAGTTATCACGAGCTCTCCTGCCTCGCCCGCCGGCGTTCGCAGGCCAGTCCTTGGGTTTATTATCTCGTAGAACATATAGTCCGTCCACATGTGCATGCCGCACTCGAAGTCGCAGCTGATCCCTATGCCAGGGCCGTATATCTCAGTCAGGCCGTATATATCGTAGAGCTGCACTCCAAGTTCTCCGGCTATGCGCTTGCGCATCTTCTCGCCCCAGCGCTCCGAACCGATCAGGCTCTTTCTGAGATGGATCTTGTCCCTGAGGCCGCGCTGCGTTATCTTCTCGGCCAACAGCAGCGCGTAGGACGATGTCGCCGTCAGCACCGTCGACTTCATGTCGATCATCATCGCAATCTGTTTGTCGGTGTTGCCGGGACCCATTGGCAGCGCCATGGCTCCCAGCAGTTCCGCTCCGGCCTGAAATCCGATTCCGGCCGTCCACAGGCCGTAGCCCGGCGTGATGTGCACACGATCCTCCCTCGTGACGCCTGCCGTCTCATAGCATCTCTTGAACATGATCGCCCAGTCATCGATGTCCTTCTTCGTATAGGGTATGATGACCGGAGAGCCGGTCGTGCCGGAGGACGAATGTATGCGGACTATGTCATCCTCCGGAACCGCGCAGAGCCCCATGGGGTATGCATCCCTCAGATCGGCCTTTTCGGTGAATGGCAAGCGCAGAAAGTCCTCCTCGGTCTTTATATCCTCGGGATCGATGTCCGCGAAATGTTTTTTGTAGAACATCCCCTTTTTCGCGCTGCGAATATTTTCCCTGATCTCAGCCAACGTTTGTTCCGTCATCTCCACGCCGCTCACCATGCTTTCTGCTGTCTTATGAAAATATTTAACATATTGTGCAGAACCTGTATTCCGGAACTGCCGGATTATATGAATGACTCGATCAGAGCGCCCTCATGCGGAAAGCCGGGTCCGCGCAAACCGCAGCGCCGCTTTGTTCGCCTCCGCCCGGCTCGGGCCGAGCCTCTCGACGAGGGCTCCCTCGATGTCCTCGATCGACATCGGGAGAGCCCCGCAGGATACCGCAGCTCCAAGTATCGCGATGTTCAGGCTCCTGGCGCCGCAGTTCTCCGTTATCTCCCTCCCGCTCAGCACATATAAGTTGGCGACGGCCGACCTCAGATACCTCAGCACGGCATCGGCGTCACAGACCTCGGAGGAACCGGCGGGAGGCACCACGCCGTCACACGCGATCATCACGCCGTCCGGCTTTATATATGACACCGCTCTGGCGGCCTCGAACGGCTCGAACGCGAGTATGACGTCGGCCCCGCGTCTCGGTATCAATGGCGAGTCGATGCCGCGGCCGATTCTCACGTGGCTCGTCACGCACCCCCCACGCTGAGCCATGCCTATCGTCTCGCTGCCGAGCACGTCGAAACCCAGCTTCAACGCGGCTGTGCCGATCAGCCGCGAGGCCAGAATGGTTCCCTGTCCGCCCACTCCCACGATCAAACAGTCAGTCACGCCGCGTCGCCTCCCCTGATTGCGCGGACCGCGCAGACATCTTTGCACAGCCCGCAGCCCGTGCATGACGACTGGTCTATCACGGCCAGCTTTTTTCGAATAGACAGCGCCGGACACCCCAGTTTTCTCACGCATACGGCGCAGCCGACGCAGACTTTCTCGTCCACGCTGCATTGATTAGGCCGCCTGCCTGAGAGCGCGGCGCACTCTCCCTCGAACAGTATCGCCCTCACTCCCTTCCCGGCCAGAGCGCGGCCGACCGCGGCCTTGGCGGATGACAGGTCGAACGCATTCACCCTCTGTATGTCGTCCACGCCGATTGCGGACAAAACGTCATAGATGCTCACCCGGCGCGCCGGAGCGCCTGTGATCAAGCGTCCCGTTCCCGGGTGAGGCTGGCCTCCAGTCATCGCGGTGGTCGAGTTGTCGAGGATCGCCACTATGATTTCGGCCCCGTTGAAGACAGCGTTGACAACCCCCGGAATGCCGGTGTGAAAAAACGTCGAGTCCCCTATGAAGGCGAAGTTCGCCGTCTCCGGCTCAACCCTGTTGATGCCCTGCGCGACGGTGATGCCGGCGCCCATGCAGAGGCACGTGTCAACCATGTCGAGCGGGAGCGCGTTGCCCAGCGTGTAACAGCCGATATCGCCGGAGAATACCGCCTTGCGCCCAGCGGTCGCCTCCTTGACGGCGAAGAACGACGCCCTGTGCGGACAGCCGGCGCAGAGCGTCGGCGG
>JAISLO010000292.1 GCA_031290815.1 Synergistaceae bacterium
GACACTTCAAGCCCGGAAATGGACGAAACATCCCGCGAAAGAGCCAGGGACACCATCGAGGCTTTACGCGAATCGACTGGCCTGCCTGTCATTGAAGTCGGCGGAGGTCAGTTGAGGGATACTGTGGCCGCCGTCATCAGCGCTCTCGAAGGCGTCAGGGGAGAATATGGCCCTCTCCTGTATGTCCGGGGCGGCGGTCTCGCGCGAATCGTCGCGGATTCGGGCAGACCGCGCCCAAGCATCGTGTCGTCCGGAGCGATGCCTGAAATCATGTCGCGGGCGGCTAACTTCGTGCGGATGGGCAAAAATGGCTGCGTCGGAATATTCCCCCCTGAAAGCCTGTCCGCCGCAGTCATCAATCATGGAGATTGGCCGTTTCCGGAGTTGAGAGGAATAGTTGAGATTCCGTCGCTTCGCGAAGACGGCAGTATTCTCAAAACGCCCGGATATGACAGCGTGTCGAGGCTTTACTACCATCCGTCAGGCTCCGTGCCAGACATACCGGATAACGCCACGCACAAGGACGCTGTCGCGGCTGCGCGCTTCATTCTCGATATCCTGTCGGACTTTCCGTTTCAGGACGACGCTTCACGCGACAACGCGATCGGTCTTCTGCTCTCGGTGATCGTCAAAGAGATATCCGGCCTCGTGCCAATCGCCCTGATCGATGCCCCGACGAAGGGACCGGGGAAGACCCGTCTCGCCCAGCTCGCGTCGATTGTGGCGATCGGCAGGGAAACGCCGCTCTCCCCGGAGGTTCGCGACGAGGAGGAGTGGAGAAAGCAGATAACTTCTCTGCTTATAGCCGACCGCCAGATAGTCATTATCGACAATATCGAGAGAACGCTTCGCTCCTCGCAACTCGCGGCTGTGCTCACAACATCAGAGTGGTCGGACAGGCTGCTGGGGAAATCGGAAGCGTTGCATCTGCACTCACGGGCCATCTGGATAGCCACCGGGAACAACATACGCCTGGGCGGTGACATAGCTCGGAGGGCGTACTGGATTCGCCTTGACTCCAATCTTCCCCGGCCTTGGCTGCGGGATTCGAGGAACTTCAAGCGTGAGCTTCCCTCATGGGCCGTCTCTCACAGAACTGAGATTGTCGGGGCTCTTTTGACTATGGCTCTGGCTTGGTTCCGTGACGGGAAACCGACATGGACAGGGCGGCCGCTTGGCAGTTACGAGGCATGGAGCCGCACGGTGGGCGGAATCCTTGAATACTGCGGCATGACGGGGTTTCTCTCGAATCTTGAGAACCTGTACGAGCAGACGGACGACGAGCCCGCTCAGTGGGCGGTGTTTCTGGGTGCGGTTTTCGATTCCTTCGGAGGAAACAACCCGTTTTCGACCAAATCACTGACGGACAAAATTATCGGGGGAAACGCGCAATCACTGAAATCGGCGTTGCCCGACAGCCTCGGGGACGCGAGTGACAGGGGATTCCCGGCTCGCCTTGGACGCGCTATGAAGAAACGTAGGGATCAGATTTTCGAAATTGACGAAAAATTGCTTCAGCTTAAAGAGACCTTGCGGGACGGGCATCGGCAGAAACAACAATGGAAGCTGCTCATTGTCACAGGAGAATCCGCCGCGCCCTTTGCGCCCCTTGCGCCCCTTCCTGGCGACGAAGCGCGGAAAGAAAAAATAATTATTTTTTCAACCGGCGAACGGGCGGAGGAAAGGGGCGCAAACGTAGCAAAGGGCGCAAAAAGCGGCGACGACAATTTGGATTATGAAGCCGAGGAGCGGAAGGCTATACAAAGCGAGGGGGAGGAAAAACCATGCCAAGACCACGACTGACCGGAGCGGAGAAGAAGGAAAAGCGCCTGACGGTGCGGTTCAGGCCGGAAGAAATGAGCGAACTCTCAGGACAGGCCGATATCTGCGGCCTCAGCGTCTCCGAACTGGTTCGCAGAAGGTCGCTCCACAGGCGAGTAGCGCCCGCGACGGACTTGAAGATGATCTCTGAATTACGGAGGATCGGCGGGTTGCTGAAACTGTCGTTCAGGGAGACGAACGGGGTTTACGGCGACAAGACGGCGGCGATTCTGGGTGAGTTGCGGGAAGCGATTATCAGGATCGGCAGTAAGGATGAGGACAGATGCGAGCTCAAATCATCCCTCGAAAGCATGGGGCTGGAAGTTTCAGGGATTCGGTGAATTACAACCTCGGTTTATCCAAGAATGACACGGATAAAGTCGAGTACGTGAACACGCGCGATATCTTCGAGCCGTCCGTGGCGATACGGGAGATGGAGGCATTGGCTCTTGAGAATACGCGCTCGAAAGACCCCGTTTTCAACTGTATCCTCTCGTGGCGGGAGAGCGAAATCCAATCCAGAGAACAGGTTGACGAGGCCGTAAGCATCGTGCTGAAAGAGCTGAGATTGGAAGGCTGCCAGGCTCATTACGCTCTCCACCGGAACACGCAGAATCTTCACCTTCATCTCTGCGTCAACCGTATCGATCCTGAGACGTACAAAGCGAGGGACCCGGCGCACGGATGGACGAAAAAGGCGCTGGAAAAAGCGGCGAGGAAAATCGAGTTGGCTCAGGGATGGGAGATAGTGCGGAGCGGGCGTTACACAGTCACTCCAAACGGCGAGATTCTGGAGAAATCCGATGGGCGCGGAGACGGAATAAAACTGTCCCAAACAGCACGCGACATCGAGGCGCATACCGCCGCAAAAAGCGCGGAGCGTATCGCGCAGGAGACGGCGGCGCCGATTATCCGCTCGGCCAAAAGCTGGGACGAGCTTCATAAAAGGCTCGCGGAACGGGGTATATCGTTCGAGCGCAAGGGCAGTGGCGCGATACTCCACGTCGGTGAAACGGTAGTCAAGGCGTCTTGTGTGGGACGGGATATCAGCCTGTCGAAACTCGAAAAGAAGTTGGGAGCGTTCAGGGAACGGGATATCTCGGTCTCCGTCCGTCAGCCTGAACCCATTGAGCGCGTCGAAAAGTCGCCGAAAGTAAAAAACGCATGGACGTGATATCAGGAAGCGAAAGCAAGTTACTTCAAAACGAAGAAACAAGCCTTCTCCGAACTCTCAGCACGGCAGCGCAAGGAACGCGCCGAGTTGAATAAAAGCCAGC
>JAISLO010000293.1 GCA_031290815.1 Synergistaceae bacterium
CGGCGGAATGGGCGAGTGGAATCACTTTGACGATGATGGAAAGCCATCGATGGTCGACATCGGAGGAAAGCCTCCGACGTCGAGAACGGCGGCGGCGGAAGGTTGGGTGGACCTGCCGGAAGCGATATACGACGCTATCACAAAAAACGGCGTCTCGAAAGGCGACCCGGTCATGGCGGCCGAGCTTGGGGGTATAATGGGAGCGAAGCGGACGTCTGAGCTCATCCCATTGTGTCACGGGATAAGGCTGGACAAAGTTAGCGTCAGGTGCGAGATACCAGAGGGCGCAAGATCGCTGCGCATAGTGTGCGAGGCAGCCGCGAGGGACTCGACGGGAGTCGAGATGGAAGCGCTGACCGGCGTGAGCGTTGCCGCGCTGGTCTTCTACGACATGTGCAAGGGCATTGACAAAGGGATGGTCATAAGGGGCGTGAGGCTGCTGAAGAAGACGGGCGGCAAGAGCGGGACATGGAAGGCCGGAGGACAGTTCGGATGATTAGGGTTCTCGGTCTTTATGACACAGCAAGGAACGAATGGGACAAGGTCGCGTACATCCACGACAGTTTGGCGGAGGAGACGTGCGTAAACGGTCAGATAACGGAAGTTGTTTTTCACCAGGCCGGCTCGGAATTTCCAAGGGATGCAGGATACGCCTTAGTCATACCTGGCGGGGGCATCCCGGCAGGCGCTGATTTTGCCTCCGTCGACTCGGGAGAGCTGCTCATGAAACTGGATCGCGGCCGAGTCCGGGGAGTGGTGAACTCGGGATTCGTACAGGTATCGTCAAAAGTTGAATTCTGGCGAAAAATCGTCGCCGGTGTGCTGACAGTCAGCGACAAGGCTTCGCGAGGCGAGCGCCGCGATACGGCCGGTCCGGCCCTCTCCGATCTGGCGGAGGCTCTTGGGGCCGAGGTCCAGTACAGCGCGGTCGTTCCTGACGACAGGGACGAAATAGCCGGCAAACTGAGGGAGTGGACAGATGGCGATACACGCCCCGAGCTGATAATGACGACCGGAGGCACCGGATTATCGAAGAGGGACGTCACCCCAGAGGCGCTGACTGACGTGGGCGAAAAGCTCGTTCCCGGATTGGGCGAGTTGATGAGGTCAAGGTCGATGTTGCACACGGCGCGGGGCTGCCTGTCGAGAAGCATCGCGGTCGTCCGCCGCGGAACGCTCATAATCGCGTTCCCTGGCAGCGAGACGGCGGTGCGTCAGTGTTTCGCGGCCATAGCGCCTTCGCTGAGACATGGGATAGCGGTTTTGAACGACTGGGAATCTGAGTGCGGAGATGTCTCGAATCGATAAGTGCGTTGTCATAACTGGTCTGTCCGGGGCCGGCAAGAGCACGGCTCTCAGGATCATGGAGGACCTTGGATGGTTTGCCATGGACAACGCGCCGTCCGGCGTGCTCGCCGAGGTCATTGAAGCGCTGTCTCGGAGCGAAAATGTCTCAGGCAAAGGCGTGGCCGTGGTGACCGACGCAAGGGGAGGGGGCATTCCGGAGGGCTTTGGGCGCGCGCTGAAATCCCTCGAAAGTGTCGCGGCAGAGGTGAGGGTGATATTCCTGGACGCCTCGGACGAGTGCATTGTGAGCCGTTACGGAATGACGAGACGCGGCCACCCGTTCGGCCGGAATGCCACAGTGTTGGCCGGAATAGCAGAGGAACGCGCTCTGATGGAGCCTGTCAGGGCGAACGCCGGCATAGTCATAGACACGTCGCTCATGTCGCCGGGCGGCCTGAGGCGTTCGATCCTCTCGTATCTCGGCGTGCGCGAGGATCCCGTGACGGTCATAATCAGTTCGTTCGGTTTTAAGTACGGAATACCGATCGACTGCGACTACATGTTCGACGTGAGATTTCTCCCAAACCCGAACTATGTCCCAGAGCTAAGGGAGTTTTCAGGGATGGATGTCAAAATACAGAACTATTTGAAACAAATTCCGGAAAAGAAATCTTTCATCGCGATGACGGAGTCCCTCCTCGAATTCTTAATAGCTCAATACAAGAACACCGGAAAGAAGCACATTCACGCCGCTGTCGGCTGTACCGGCGGCAGACATCGGTCCGTGGCGGTCGCCGAGGAACTCGCAGCGCGCCTGTCAGAGAAAGGCTGCAGCGTTGTGACTAATCACCGCGACATCGACAAGGAGGCGGTGTGATGCCACATCCGATCGTATTGCTAGCGGTCGGTTTTTTGATAGGGTGCGTCACCAGCGCCCTGCTTCCCGCAATCAAATTCAAGCGTCAGAGGCTGCCTGGCAGGGTGTACAGCAAGCGCCGCGACATAATGGGGAGCATCGTCGAACAGAGACTCCTCCAGGGACCGCGTTTCACATGCGTGGGAGGTGGGACCGGCCTCTCCACCCTCCTGTCCGGGCTCAAGAGCTTCACCAGAAACATCACGGCCGTTGTGGCCGTCACGGACGAGGGCGGAAGCTCCGGACGCCTCAGGCAGGAGTGGGGCGTTCTGCCGCCGGGCGACGTGCGAAACTGTATCGTCGCCTTGGCCGAGAACGACAACTCTCTGAACCAACTGCTAAATTTCCGTTTCGACAGGGGGGAGTTGAAAGGACACAGCCTGGGAAACCTGATACTTCTTGGAGCGTGTGAGCTCGCCGGCGATTTCAGCAAGGCGGTGGAATCGCTCAACAGGATGCTCGCCATAAGGGGGAGGGTGCTTCCGGTCACGACGGAGACCGTCGTCCTTCATGGCGAGACACTTGACGGCGGATTCGTGAGGGGAGAGCTGGAGGTGTCCGAGAACGGCTGCAGGATGAAGCGGATGTGGCTCGAACCGGCTTCGGCAAAGCCTCTCTCCGACGTGATAGAGGCGTTTCCGTCGTCGGATCTCATAGTGCTAGGCCCCGGAAGCCTGTTTACCAGCATCCTTCCAAATCTACTGATCGAAGAAGTGAGAAGCGCGATTCGCGACGCGGATGTGCCGATAGCGTACGTTACGAACCTCATGACCCAGCGCGGCGAGACGGAGGGCATGAACATCACGGCGCACATGGACTGGATCGCGAGCGTGCTCGGTTCCATGCCGGACTACATTGTGGTGAATCAGACGCCGATCCCGTCGGACTATCTCGCCCTCTACAAGGAACGCGGCGCCGAGCCTCTCTATCTGTCCAGGGAGGAGGAGAGATACCTGGAACGCAACAAATGCTCCATAGTGTACGCCGATCTCGTCAATATAAAGGATGGCAAATACCTGAGACACCACTCCCAGAACCTCGCCGAGATACTGATGAGCATAGCGAGGGGAGGACGGGACTAGCCTGCCGGCTCCAGGCATATATGATATGAAGGACATAGGAACTATGCTGCTGGACGAGCTTTCAGGAATGCCCGCGGATGTCCCGGAGCCGGAACTTCTGGGTTTCTTCGACGCCATGCGCCGCGTAAAATCGGGGTACAATCTCGTCTTCACCTGTCCGAGGCTGCTTCTTGCCCGAAGAATCTTAAAGCTCTGGCGCGCGTGGAGAGGGTTGAATGAAGGAACGTTTAATGCGAAAATTAATTGCGGGGATATGAACGGGGTCCTGAGGCTCGACAGAAAATGCGGAAAGGTCATGTTCGAGATCCCTGAGAAGTTGTACGATGAACTCGCTTCGGTCGCGGGCAGCTCGCGCGGAGCGAAGTCGTGGATCTGGATGAGGGGGGTATGGGCGCTCTGCGCCTCGGTCTGCCTTCCGAGGAGCGGATATTACGCTGCGATTTTCATAAGGGACAATGACAAACTGTCGGCTAAGCTCCTCAAGGTGCTGTCGGCCGCGGACATCTCGCCCAACGTCAGGCTGAGGGGCGGAAGCGCGGAATACACGCTGCGGAGCGAGGAACAAATTGTGACGTGTCTCACGCGGATGGGACTCGTGAGAACGTCACTCGCCCTGGAGGAGATAGCCATAGTGCGCTCGATTCGAAGCAGGGCGAACAAGCTCGTCAACTGCGACTCGGCCAACATCGACAAGAGCCTCACCGCTGCGAGGTGTCAGCTTGAATTGGTTCGGAGGATAGAGTCCGAGGGACTCTGGCACTTGCTTTCACCAGCCGTCGCTGAGATCGCTAAGGCCAGAGGAAACAATCCAAGCGCATCGCTCAGAGAACTCGGGCAGATGCTGCCGAAGCCCGTCAGCAAGAGCACCGTCGAATACAGGCTGAGGAGACTGGAGACGATCATAAATGACAATGAGAGGCCGATTTAATATCAGGGCTCAGAACGGTAAAAAAACTCAAACTCTGATTATCGATTAATCAGTGTTTCCATAAATCATAAAGGGGATGGTTCCTATGTACTTAGGGAAGGCGGATGTCAACACGTATGAAAAAGGGGTGGAGCGCGAATTCCTCGTCTCGAACGGCGCCGGGAGCTACGGCTTCACGACCGTCGCTGGGGCTAACACGAGGTATGAGCACGGACTCCTGGTAGTTCGGCCGAAAGGTTCCGAAATGCATACCGTCCTGGTGAGCAAGATAGAGGAGACGGTATACGCCAACAACAAAAAGTATCAGCTGTCAACCAACCGCTACAGAGACTTGGTCTATCCGGACGGATACAGATATATTCAAGAGTACAAGGGAACGCCGTTCCCTACTGCGCTGTTCGTGGTTCACAGCATCTTCCTCAAAAAATCCACCTTCATGCCGCAGAATACCACATCCAGCTGCACGGTCATAAAGTACGAGCTGGCGGCGTCGCCTAAACCAATAACGGTGGATGTCCGGCCGCTTTTTGCCCATAGGACGGCGGACAGCGTTTCACCCGCCGATGACGGATCGGTCTTCGAGTCCTCGGTCTCCTCCGGCGGTTCAGTTAGGATCGACGGAAGGGGATCGTCCAGTTTCGTGTCCTTTACGAAGGACTTGGACGGAGTCGAATGGTCCTCCAAACCGCTCTGGTTTGAAAACCTGATATATGAAAAGAGCGACGTGTCGGACAAATCTATCTTAGACCGCCTGTGGTCGCCTGGGTTCGGAACATTCAGCCTGAGTCAGGGGGAGACGGCGTATGTGATCTTGTCCGACTCGCCGGTGTCATATTCCGTGGACGACCTGCAGGAGATAGAAAAGGAGACATCAAACCTGTTTGGCGCGCTCGCCAGGCAGGTATCGACCGACAACCGGAACAGTGTAATACAGGACCTCGTTCAGTCGTCATATCATCTGATTGCGGACAGCAAGAGTTCCGCCCCGGCAGTGCTGTCCGGTTTTCCGTCAGTGGAGCAGCGCGCGCGCGACACGTTTATAGCCCTGCCGGGCCTCACGCTCGCGACCGGAAGGTCGGGCGTGGCGCTTGGTATTCTCGAGAGCTGGTTGCAGAGGGCGAAATCGGCGGATATGGTCATGCCGTCGGTCATAGATCACCGCGGCACGGCGGAAGCGCGCGACGTCGACGCCGGGCTCTGGTTTCTCTACGCGGCTGAAAAATACACGGCCGGATGCGGAGATGACTTTGCCAGGAAACACTACGACGACTTCGCCGCCATAATAGAGAAGTACCTCGATGGAAACGGCATCCCGCATGTGACGACGGACAAGGAGACCAAACTCGTAAAAATCACGAGGGGAGAGAAGGCCAGGGACTGGATGTTCGGCGATGTCGACGGAGAACCGCTGGTCAAGAGGAACGGGTATCTCGTCGAGGTAAACGCCCTGTGGCACAACGCTCTCTATTTCATGAGGGGAGTCGCTAAATCGACGGGTGACAATGCCTCCGCCGACAGGTATCACGCACTCGTCTCCGAGGTGAAGGAGTCGTTTGCGCGTGTATTTTGGAACGAATCAAAGGGGTATCTTTTCGACTGGGTAGACCCCGGCACCGGCGAGCGCGACGAGATCATACGGCCCAACGCCATACTCGCCGTCTCCCTGCCGCACCCGGCGCTGCAGGAGGAAAAAGGAAGGGCCGTATTCGCAACGTGCTGGAACGAGCTGTACACTACGTATGGACTGCGCACTCTCGATCCTCACCACGAGAAGTTCAAGGGCCGGGCAGAGGGCCGTCATGATCAAAGGAAAAAAGCCCGGCTTCGCGGAATGGCGTGGCCGTGGCTGCTGGGGCATTTCATAACCGCGTTCATGAGGTACAATCCCGGCTCGTATGAGATGGGCTGGTCGTTCATTCGCCCGTTCTCGTCGCATTTACGCAGGGGCTGCCTGGGCGGGGCGGCCGAATACTTCGACGGAACGATGCCGTACAACCCGAGCGGAGACGTCATAAGCGCCGTATCCCAGGGCGAACTGCTGAGGGTGATAAGCGAGGACCTCGCATAGGCCGCATCACAAAGACCTGCGTCACTGACGAACTGAGCGGGCTGAAATGTTTTCTTTAGTCTGTTTCTGTTGGCATTGACGTTGACCGTTTGTGTATTCTTTGATATGCTCATTTAGTTGCGAATTCTGTTTTGCAGTTGATCGCAACAGGTTGAACGCGCGTCAAACATATAAGGAGGGTATTTTAATGTCAAAATGCAAGGTAGCAATAAACGGATTCGGCCGCATCGGCCGCGTCACACTGCGTTCTTTTTTTGCGACTGGCAATCATGAATTCGAAATAGTTGCGATAAATGATCTCACACCGCCGGATGTGCTTGAGTACCTGCTGAAGTACGACTCGGTCTTCCGCAGGTTCAACGGTTCGGTTGCTCTGTCCGGGGACATCCTCACGGTCAACGGGAACAAGATCAAAGCCGTGGCCGAGCCCGAACCCACCAAGCTGTCATGGAAGGAGCTCGGGGTCGACATCGTCATCGAGAGCACGGGCCGGTTTACGGACGGGGAGAAGGCAAAAGCGCACATCGTTGCCGGCGCTAAGAAGGTCATCATATCCGCCCCAGCGACGAACCAGGATATCACGATCGTGATGGGAGTGAACAACGAGGCTTACGAACCGTCGAAGCACAACATAATCTCCAACGCGTCTTGCACCACGAACTGCCTGGCCCCGGTCGTCAAGGTGCTTCATGAGCGTTTCGGAATAGTCAAGGGACTCATGAACACCGTCCACTCGTACACGAACGACCAGGTGACACTCGACTTTCCGCCAAAGAATGGGCTCGGCGCGATCACCAGAGGAAGGGCCGCCGCTCTCTCCATAATACCGACCAGCACCGGCGCGGCCAAGGCCATTTCCGAGGTCATCCCAGAGCTCAAGGGAAAGCTCAACGGCTTTGCGCTGAGAGTTCCAACGCCGGACGTGTCGATAGTCGACCTCACTGCCGAGCTCAAGAAGCCCGCCACGAAGGACGAGGTGAACGCGGCCGTGAAGGAGTACGCAGAGGGCAAGCTCAAGGGAATCCTCGGCTACGAACCGGAGGACCTCGTGTCCATGGACTTCGTGGGCGACTTCCGCTCGTCGATATTCGCCCCAAAGCACACGACAGTCATAGACAACATGGTCAAAATCCTCTCCTGGTACGACAACGAGTGGGGTTACAGCAGCAGAATTGCCGACCTGGCCGACTATATCATCAAAAAGGGACTGTAAACTGTGCGGCTCAAGACCTTCGGCAACAACGACATCTCAGGAAAAAAAGTTCTGGTGAGGGTTGATTTCAACGTGCCGCTCGCGAAGGATGGAAGTGTCGCGGACGCCACGAGGATACGGGCCCACATGCCTCTCATCGATGAGCTCGCCTCCGCGGGCGCTAAGATCTCGCTCTGCTCGCACCTGGGCAGGCCAAAGGGCCAGGCCGTCGCAAAATACTCGCTCAAGCCAGTAGCGGATGAACTGGGACGCATGACCGACAAAAAGGTCATCTTCTCGGATGACTGCGTGGGAGACGGCGTACCAGGCATGGTTGAATCCATGTCCTCCGGAAATATTCTGGTCCTCGAGAACCTGCGGTTTTACCCTGACGAGGAGAAGAACGGAGACGACTTCGCTAGAAGGCTCGCCGCGCCGTTCGACGTATTCGTGATGGATGCCTTCAGCGCGGCGCATAGGGCGCACGCCTCGACCCGCGCCATAGTGAATCACATCAAATCGTTCGCGGGGCCGCTGCTCATACGGGAGATCGAGATGCTGTCGGAGGCTCGGGACAACCCCAAACGCCCGTTTGTCCTGGTCCTCGGAGGAGCCAAGGTCTCCGACAAGATCGGCGTCATAGAGAACATGCTGGACAAGATCGACACGATCATTATCGGCGGCGGAATGGCCTTCACATTTTTGAAGGCGGAGGGGATGGAGGTCGGCCGCTCGATCTGCGAGACGGAGAGATTGGACTTCGCCGGAAACATGCTGGACAAGGCGAGGGAAAAGGGTGTGTCGATAATCCTTCCAAAGGATGTAATCGTGGCGGACGAGGTATCGGCCGATGCAGTAGCGACAGTAGTTTCGCGCGGCGCTATTCCGGCGGATAAGATGGGGTTGGATATAGGCCCAGAGAGCGTGAGCCTGTTCAGAGGCGCGCTTGGGTCCGCTAAAACAGTGCTCTGGAACGGCCCCATGGGCGTATTCGAAATGGCTCCGTTCGCCGGGGGCACAAGGGCCATCGCGGAAGAACTCGTGAAGATAACGAAGAGCGGGAGTTTCACT
>JAISLO010000294.1 GCA_031290815.1 Synergistaceae bacterium
TGGTACGGACCATTTGTTTATCAAGGCAAAAGCGGAGATGTGATGCATTTCTTTAATGTCTTAAATATATCAATGGTTAAGCCGCTGATACATGCCATCCGTCATATTTCATCTACTCATATAGTAGGATTATATATATGAGATTTGACATTCATGCACCCGGCCTCATTTTAAAGCGGCGGCAATAATGCTCGCCAGATGGCTTAAACACGCTTAAATACTGAGTTTATAGGTCTTTCACGCGACAACCTCTAATGCACCAAAAGGAATAAATGGGGCATAGCCGTCATTGCCTAAGGGGAGGATCATTCCATCCTCCCCCCTCCCTTAGACACGCGATTGTACCGTCTCTAATCCGTTGCATGTGTTTTTGGGGAGTACATACGAACGGCCCGAGACGCGTTGGTTTTGCGCCGTGCCGTGTTGCGTGGAGTTCGTGTTCTGTTTTTGACGCCTTGGGGCGGATATCGCCCTCATCTTTTTAACTTTAGACCCCAGATTTCAAATCGGCATAAGGCATTTTCACTGACTAACAAGTTTCCAAATTCACTGCCAGTGCGCGAATTTGGAAGTATCCAAAAAACTGTAGGAGGCGATATATGTGGGAGAAACAAAAGCGCAAAACGAGAACGTCAGGGAGGATAAGAAGGGAACTGCCGAGACGCAGGGCGGTCTGATCGACAACGCCGCCGCACTCGAGGCCAAGTTCGCCGAAGTCAGGAAGGCCCAGAAGATTTTCTCGACATTTACACAGGAGCAGGTCGATAAAATCTTTCAAGCTGCAGCCATGGCCGGAGACCGCAACCGCATTCCGCTCGCCAAGCTGGCCGTGGAGGAGACGGGCAGGGGCATCGTTGTCGACAAGGTAATCAAAAACCACTACGCATCCGAACACATGTACAACGCATGGAGATACACCAAGACGTGCGGCGTCATCGAGGAGGATCCCTCCTTTGGAACCAAGGTAGTGGCGGAACCGCTCGGCGTCGTCGGCGCGGTCATCCCGACGACGAATCCGACTTCGACGGCTATATTCAAAATCCTGATATCCTTGAAGACGAGGAACGGCATTGTGATAAGCCCCCACCCGGCGGCGAAGAAGTGCACGACCGAGGCCGCCAGGATACTCCTCGAAGCCGCCGTGAAGGCTGGAGCGCCCGAGAACATCATCGGATGGGTGGACGTGCCGTCGCTAGAACTGACGAACATCGTCATGAAGAATGCGGACATCATTCTGGCCACCGGCGGGCCCGCGATGGTCAAGGCAGCATATTCGTCCGGCAAACCGGCGCTGGGCGTCGGGCCGGGCAACACGCCCGCGATAATCGACGACGCCGCCGACGTGAAGGTTGCCGTCAACTCGATAATACACTCCAAGAGCTTTGACAACGGCATGATCTGCGCGTCCGAACAGTCGGCCATCATCTGCGACAAGGTTTACGACGAAGCCAGGGCCGAGTTCGCCCGCCGAGGCTGCTATATTTTGAAGAAGGGCGAGGAGCTCGACAAGGTCAGAAAGATCATGTTCCCCAACGGCGCAACCTCGGGACTGAACGCCAAGATCGTCGGACATCCGGCGTGGGAGATAGCCGAGTGGGCAGGTCTGAGCATCCCCAAGGAGACGAGGGTCTTGATCGGCGAGGTCGACAGTGTGGAGCAGACGGAGGAATTCGCGCACGAGAAGCTCTCCCCCATCCTGGCGCTCTACAGAGCCAAGGATTTTGCCGACGCGCTCGACAAGGCCTACAAGCTCGTGAGCGACGGAGGCGCGGGACACACGTCGGTCCTCTACACGAACACCAGCACACAGAAGGAAAAGGTGAAGGAGTTCGAGTCCCGCATGAAGACGGGCCGCATTCTCATAAACACGCCATCGTCACAGGGCGCGATCGGCGATCTCTACAACTTCAAGCTGCTGCCGTCGCTCACGCTAGGCTGCGGCTCATGGGGCGGCAACTCCGTTTCCGAAAACGTCGGAGTCAAGCACCTCATAAACAGAAAGACCGTCGCCGAGAGGAGAGAAAATATGCTCTGGTTCAGAACACCCGATAAAATTTACTTCAAGAAGGGCAGCATTCCCGTGGCCTTAGCCGAACTGAAGAACGTCCTTGGAAAAAAGAAAGCCTTCATAGTGACGGACAACTTCCTGTACAGCAACGGCTATACCAAAACAGTCACCGACAGGCTCGACGAGATGGGCATTCAGCACACGACTTATTATGACGTACAGCCCGATCCGACGCTCGGCACCGCAAAGATGGGAGCCGCCGCGATGAGGGCGTTCGGCCCGGACGTGATAATAGCCATAGGCGGAGGTTCCGCGATGGACGCCGGCAAGATCATGTGGGTCATGTACGAGCATCCGGAGGCTGACTTCCTCGACATGGCGATGCGCTTTATAGATATACGCAAGAGGGTCTACTTCTTCCCCAAGATGGGAGAGAAGGCGTACTTCATAGCCATTCCGACGTCGGCCGGCACCGGTTCCGAGGTCACGCCGTTCGCGGTCATCACGGACGAGACGACCGGCACGAAGTACCCGCTCGCCGACTACGAGCTCATGCCCGACATGGCCATAATCGACGCGGATATGATGATGTCGGCCCCAAAGGGATTGACCGCCGCATCCGGAATAGACGCGGTCACCCATGCGGTCGAGGCATACGCCTCCATGCTCGCGACCGACTTCACGGACGGGCTCGCGCTCCGGGCTCTCAAGATGATCTTCGAGTACCTGCCCAAGGCCTACGAGAACGGACAAAACGACCCCATAGCGCGTGAGAAGATGGGGCACGCGGCGACGATGGCCGGTATGGCTTTCGCAAACGCGTTTCTCGGGATATGCCATTCACTGGCCCATAAGCTCGGCGCATTCCACCATCTGCCTCACGGGATCGCGAACGCTCTCCTCATCACCGAAGTGATGCGCTTCAACGCGGCCGAGGTTCCGTCGATCATGGGCACGTTCTCGCAATACCCGTATCCGAACACCCTCGCCCGCTATGCCGAGATCGCCGACTACCTAGGACTGAAGGGCAATAACGACAGCGAGAAGTTGGAATCCCTGATATCGGCGATAGAGAATCTGGAGGCCAAGGTCGGAATCAAGAAGACCATCAAAGAATACAACATAGACGAGAAGGACTTCCTCAACCGGCTGGACGCGATGACCGAACAGGCGTTCGACGACCAGTGCACCGGCGCAAACCCGAGGTATCCGCGTCTTGAGGAGTTGAAGGCCATATACATGAAGGCCTATTACGGGAAATAAGATTTACACCTGTTATTAGTTTTAGCTATAAACCTTGAAATCGGCACAGGCAGCTCCATCTGTGCCGATAATAATTTTGTTCCAAGGATGTTTGTCAGGTATGGCTGAAAGTAGTACAATTGATTAACTCTGCGAGAAACTTTTTGAGCGTAGCCCAGCGGATTTGTGGACAGGGTTATCCTCCCGGAGGAGACGAGGCTGGCGCTGGTCATGACGGGGGACAAACGGGAACTGTGTCCGAATCGCAAGCACTGCGTCAACCCATGTTAATGGAGGCTTGAACTATGAATTTTCAGTTTGAAAGCGTTCCTGGCGGATTTACAATTTCCGTCACATTTAAGGATGGAGAGTTAAAGCTAGAAAAATCAGAGGAAAAAGCCCAGCCGAACGCGGTTAGCGCTCCGGCGGCAATCCAAGCGTCATCTGACGATGACGAGGAGCTTGTGGCGGTGATTACCGCGGCAATAGCCGAATTTCTGGGAACTGACGTCAGGGTTGTCGGTATCACACAGGAGCAAAGCCGCTCCGTTTCTTCCTGGAGGATTAACGGCTGGATCGAGAATTTCGAAGGATTTGCAGATTGATTTAACCAAATTTCGAGTTGGAAGGCGGCGTTTTATTTGGAGAAGCGGCGGGTGAACCGGCTGAGACCAGGCGGAGTTCGTTTCCTGATGATCGACATTCAGGAGAAACTACTTCCTCATATCTGCGACCATGCGGAGATAAGGGAAAATTCTCTGAGGCTGCTTGCCGCGGCAAGGCTTCTAGACATTCCTGTTGTGTACACAGAACAATACCCAAAGGGTATCGGCCGAACCGACGAAAAGATAGCCAGAGCGATTCCTGAAGGCGCGACGAGATTCGAAAAGATGAGCTTCTCTTGCCTTGACTCTCCTGGGTTTGTTGATTACTGCGGCCTCGGCGACACAAGCCTCGTTAATGTCGTCTGGGGAATCGAAGCCCATATCTGTCTGATGAGCACCGTTATGGACATGATCGAACGCGATCTGCCTACGGCAGTCGTCATTGACGCATCTGGAAGCAGAAGGAGGGAAAATCGCGACGCCGCTCTGGACGCGATGAGACTGGCCGGTGTGCTTGCGATACCGACCGAAAGCGTTGTGTATCAATTGCTGGAGATATCAGGCACCGACATGTTCAAGGCGATGCTCCCATTTTTCAAATAAATTGTCAAGCGTCAGGGGAAATGTCCGCTAAAAAGGGCTTAATTCGTCGTTACAGTACAGTGGGCAGAGATAGAAAATCCTAAAGATAAGTTAGAAAACATACGATATATAGAATATG
>JAISLO010000295.1 GCA_031290815.1 Synergistaceae bacterium
TCGAATCGCCAAGGGAGAACTCAAATATCGAGTCCTTCAGTTTATCCAAGCCCTCACCGGTCAGTGCCGAAATTTTCACTGTTGCGGCAAAAGTGCCCAGTCCAGCGACAGCCTCGGCCGACAGCCGCGATGGGAGGTCGGATTTGTTTATCGCCAGCATCGAGTTCTCGCCGCACAGCGACATCGCGATGTCCCGATCGTCATCCGAAACACCGGCGGATGAGTCCAGCACCAGGATGCGGATATCGGCGGCTCTCATTGCCGCCATTGCTCTCTCGACCCCTGCCCTCTCCACCGCGTCGTCCGTGGTCCTGATTCCGGCAGTGTCCACAAACCGGATGCGGATGCCCCTGTGTTCCATGAATGCGTCAACGGTGTCCCTCGTCGTGCCGGGAACGTCGGTCACTATCACGCGCTCCTCCCCGAGCAGCGAGTTGAGCAGCGACGATTTGCCGACGTTGGGCCTGCCGAGGATCGCGACATTGACTCCGTTGTTCAGGACCAGTCCAACCCTGCAGCGCCTCAGAAGGTCTGCCGCTCTGTCCCTGATCCTCGACATCTCATGTAAGACTTCGGCTTCGTCGTGTTCGTCCACCTCATCGGGATAGTCGAGCTTCGCCTCTATCCTGGCTCGAAGCGAGGTGAGAGCGTCCATCAGCTCCCTGACCCGCTCTGACAATCCTCCGTTGAGGGATCTGCACGCGGACAGCAGCGCGGCGTCGCTGGCCGCTCTGATCACGCTTGACACTGCCTCCGCCTGGGCCAGGTCGATCCGGCCTGACAGAAAGGCCCTCTTCGTAAACTCCCCCGGTAGGGCCATCCGGGCGCCCGCGGCGAGCAGTATCTCGATCACCCGTCTGGCGGCGAGTATGCCCCCGTGGCAGTGTACCTCCACAGATTCCTCGCCGGTGTAACTCGACCGCTCCTCAAAGCGAACCGCCAATACCTCGTCCGCCGCCTCCGCGCCTGAGACAATCCAGCCGAGCGTCATCCTCCGTGGCGGCGCGCAGAGCAAGCGCCCCGCCCCGGGAGCGCCGGAGAAAAACCTGTCCACGAGCTCCGTGGATCCAGCCCCGGAGAGCCGGACTATGGATATGGCTGACTCGCCCAAAGCCGTGGCCACGGCGGCAATTATGTCGTTCATACCGGCCGAGGTCTCCTGCGCGCCTACGAATCCGAGCGAACGAACTCGACCCCAAGGACTACAAGCCTGTCCAGCGACAATTCGCCGTCGAAGCCAGCCACCGGCGAAGTGCAATCGACGAGGAGCCTTACGCTCTGCTCATCTCCGCCGTTCTCTTGGAGTTTTCTCATATAGGACGAGATGGATGACTCGACGCAGTGACTGAGCGCCTCTCCAGAGAAAGTGACCGTTTCGGATTCGGCCAGTCTCTTCGCCAGGCTCTCGTTGAACATGGTGTCGCTCCAAGAGTCGTCGACGCCCTCGAATATCGAGAACTGATCCGTGTATGGATTCTCGCCCTTTAAGACATAGCGCACGGGTTTTCCGGTAATCTTGCGCCATGATCCGACGGCGTCGCGCAGCGGATCGGCGATCTGGTGTCCCCACGTCGAAACGACACAGTGTTCCGGCCATATTGTAAGTGATTCGACGCCCTTGTCCCCCAGCACGTCAAAGAGCCGTTTCGCCTTGACTTCGTTCTCCCTCGCTGCCGCATGCCATTTGCCGCGCTTGTAGTCATCGGGCGTAATGGACGTGAACGGCGCTGGATGCTCGGATTTCTCGTCGAGCCAGAATCCGGGATGAAATACGGCGATCACGTCATGAGAGTCCAGCGATATGATTATGTCCGAATAGCCGCCGCCTCTGCCTCTGATGTGCTTGGCAAGCCTTTCGATATCGTCGGCGGCGCCTTCGACATACAGCGCTCCGCGAGGATCGCAGAAGTCGTTCTGGGGATCTACTATGACAAGGGCATTGCCGGCCTCATTTTTCATAACAGCGCCTCCTCATAACCGCCGGATTTTCAGAATTTTCAGAATGCGGACTGCCGAGGCGCTTTTCTCACCAAGCTCAACAGCGCGGCTCACAGCTTCTTCCATATTATCGGCAGCACATCACAAATAACATTTAATATCCCGGCTCGAATGACTTCCCTCTTATCCCAGATAAACTGGAAAAGTAGCCTTCAAATTTTCATGCCAAATTTGGCACGAAAATTTTTGCTAAGTATCTATGATACAGCGTAGTTCTTTTCGATAGCGTGCACGAGGTGGACGATCATCTCGCTGCACGGAGTCGGAACACCCTTCTCCCTGCCCAGTTTGACAATGGCTCCGTTCATCCTGTCGATCTCGGTGCGGCGTTTCTTGTTTACGTCCTGCCACATCGAGGTTCGGGCCTCTTTTGCGAGCGACTTGAGCAGCGCGTAGTCCTTTTCAACGTAAACGTCGTATTCAAATGGAAACCCGCACGCGCGGGCTACGTCGACCGATTCGCGGAGGAGCATTTTGAAAGCGTCCGACAGCGGTTCGTCGGCGAGCTGGGGCGTGTTGATGTCCAGGATTGCCACGAGTGCGTTATTGGTACAGTTTATTATCAACTTGTCCCATATCATGGCGTTGACCTCGCGGCTGTCGTATACGTCGGTATCGAGGCCGCATTCCCGGAATGCCGCGGCGATTCTCTGAGCGCCGCTCATGTCGTCTCCGAGCGGGCCTATGTGGATGTAACGCCCTCCGCTGTTGTTGACGAAACCGGGCCCCAGTACGCTTGCGGCCCTGTCCGTCGTCCCCATGATTATATTCTTCTCCGGGACGAATTTTTTGATGTCCTGATCGTTTCCATATCCGTTCTGCAGTGAGAGGACCAGTGTATCGCCGCCCAGCAGAGCCTTGCTGCGCTCCAGCGCGTCTGCTGTTTGAATGGACTTTACGAACACGATGACCAGGTCGGCGCCCTTAGCGTCCTCCGGGTTCGTGACCGCTTTAGGATGAACGGTCTCGACCTCTCCGTTGAACCGTATGCGAAGGCCGTTTCGGTTGATCTCGTCGACATGCTCCTTCCACACGTCGACGAGGCATACTTCATGATGCTTTACCAGAAAGCCGGACATCATGCACCCCATGGCTCCAGCGCCAAGGATCGATATTTTCATTGATATGACCATTCCTTTCTGTGTAAGGCACAAAACGTAATGAAACCTGCGGCTGGTTTCAAACTTTTCACTCCATGCGACATTTACTTCTTGCTCTCCGCATCCTGTATGAGGGCGGTCTCCTTGATGCCCTGAGGCCCCATGTTGATATAACCGCCGTCAACCATGAGTTCGTGTCCTGTGGTGAAGGACGCGTCGTCAGACAACAGGTACAATACCGCGCCGGCCGTCTCCACAGGCTCGCCGCAGCGCTGCATCATCTGGCGGCGGTTGAGCTCCTTGAAGAACGCCTCCCTGGCGTCAGGGGACGCCTCCCATACGCCGCGCAGGGTCTCCCTGGTCCAGATCGTGCCGGGGCTTACGTCGTTGACGCGGATGTTGTCGGGAGCAAGATCTATTGCGGCGCACTTTGTCAGCATGTGGACCGCGCCCTTGGCGGAGTTGTAGGTCCAGCGATCCGGCTGGGCGATATGCGCCGAGACGCTCGAGATGTTCACTACCGCGCCGCCGCCCTGTTTTTTCATGTGAGGCGCGCACTTTTGTATCATCCTCGCGTATGCTACGGGGCCGGTGAACAAGACGTTGTACCAGTCCTCCTCGGTCGCATCCCTGCCCTTGTCTATAAACCTGAATGCGTTGTTGACGAGATAGTTGATCTTCCCCCATTTTTTCACGGTGCGGTCGACTATCTCCTGACAAAATTCCTCCTTGATCATGTCCCCCTGGATGAACATCACGTCATATCCCGCTTTGCGAAACTCCTCCTCCGTCTCCTGACCGGTGGAGGCGGTCCTGCCCGTAAAGGAGACTCTGGCGCCTTCGCGGCAGAGCTCCTCGGCTATCGATTTTCCTATGCCGGTGCTTCCTCCTGTGACTATCGCGACCTTGCCGGCAAAACGATCAGGAAACGGTTTGCGAGATCTTATAAATAGGGTGTCCTGGGTCATGCTGCGGTAATCTCTGTTCACGCCGATCACACTCCTTTGTTTTTTGGAGCGCCGATTGAAACGGAAGGAACGCCCGAACGACATTCTGACGCCTAATCAGCGCTTCCCTTTGTCTCTCGTATCTATGACGATAAATCAGCCCTTCTTGAGAATCTTGCTGCGAAATTTGCGGCCGTTGTTCTTCATGTCGGAAAGCGCCTTAGCGTACATCTCGACTATTTCCTCCGGCGTTTTGCCGTGAGCCTCGCGCGCGGTGTGTATCATCGTCTTGCATTCATTAGCATCCATAAAGCGGACGGCCTCCAGGAGATGCTCTGTTTCATCCTCAGGGATAGCTATAAACCCGTACTTGTCGGCGTGTATCAGCATTCCGGGCTTTACCTTCGCGCCGAACAACTCGATCTCGCCGCCAAACCTCAACGGCGTGCAATATGCGTGGCTCACGCCCAGATAGCGTGCCATCAGCTTGAACCCGCCGTAGCTGGCCTCGTCTACGTCCCGCACCCATCCGTCGTCGATCGCTCCTACGCAGTCGAGAGCGCGCGCACCGCTGCCGGTGACCTCGCCGAAGATCGATCCGACGTTGCGGGGCGAATCCAGGCTTTTCGCCATCAATACCTTTGGCCCGGGGACAGACGCCAGGTATTTATAAAGGGTCA
>JAISLO010000296.1 GCA_031290815.1 Synergistaceae bacterium
AGAGGCGGGTTCCTGATTGGCGCGACGAGGGAGTTCGTGGGCTTCAACCGCAGCACGACCACTGATGGCGTCAGAGCTGTAACCACACACGCGGCCAGAATGGTTCCAGCCCTGAAAGAGATTCGAGCCGTGCGGTGTTTCTCTGGGCTGAGGCCATATACCCCGGACGGGAAAGCCTTCATCGGAAAGGTCCCGAAATGCGAGGGCCTTTACGTTGCGGCCGGACACGAGGGAGACGGCATCGCTTACGCCCCGATAACGGGACGAGTCATGTCGGAACTGGTTCTGGACGGAACGTCGAGCGAAGATCTCCTGCCATTCTCACTCGACAGGCTTGAAAACCTCGGAGGAACAGTTTAGATGATAAGTAAGAAGAGAGGCATGAGGATCGAGACGCAGAACGGCTGCGGCAGAATTTCTCTGACGTCGAACGAGGAGGACTGATATGAGGAGGATCGAGACGGATGTCTTGGTGGCGGGCGGAGGCCCGGCAGGGCTCAGCGCGGCGATCGAAGCGGCCGGCGCAGGCGCTCAGGTTGTAATCGCTGAAAGCGGCTTTCATGTCGGAGGGCAGCTTGTAAAGCAATCTCATAAATTTTTCGGCAGCAAGGATGAATACGCCGGAACGAGGGGCGTAAAAATAGCCGAAGCTCTAAACGACGAGGTCTCCCAATACGGAGACAGAGTCAAAATAATGCTCGATACTACAATCAGCGGGTACTACGGTGAAGAGGGAATCGTAACGGCGATGGTTGGCGAGGAGGAATATTTCCATATCGTTCCCAAAAGGATAATAATAGCCACCGGAGCGCAAGAGAGGCTGATCCCGTTCCCAAACAACGACATGCCCGGCGTTTACGGGGCCGGCGCGGTGCAGACGCTGATGAACACGTATGGTGTGATCCCAGGCAGGAGAGTCCTAATGGTGGGTGCCGGCAACATCGGACTCATAGTGAGCTATCAGCTCATGCAAGCCGGAGTCGAGGTCGCGGCCGTGCTGGAGGCGGCGCAGCGCATTGGAGGTTACTGGGTGCATGCCGCTAAGATAAGGCGTCTCGGAATCCCCATCCTTCTCAGGCACTCCATAAAGAGAGCCGTCGGCGAGAGGGTCGTCGAAGGGGCGGAGATTTGCGAGCTGGACGGGAGTTTCAATCCGATTGGAGAGCCCAAGGAGGTGGAGTGTGACATAATATGCATGGCTGTAGGCCTGACGCCTACCAACGAACTGCTCTGGCAGGCAGGATGCAAGATGAAGTATGTGCCATTTCTCTGCGGGCATGTGCCGCTGAGGGACATGGAGATGAGGACGTCCAACGAGAATATATGGGTGGCCGGAGACGCGAGCGGCATAGAAGAGGCCAGCACCGCCATGATAGAGGGCAGGATCGCCGGTATTGGCGCGGCTCGTTCTCTAGGTTTCGTGGTCGATGAGATCCGACTGGATGAGTTTCAAACTCGTCTGAGGAATCTTAGGGCAGGCGATGCAGGAGAAAAAATTAGAACCGGTGTCGCGGCGGTTACCATTTGACAAGGTAACGTAATAAGGGCCGTAAGGGTGGTGTGAGTATATGAAATCAGATGATATAGTAGTATGCAGATGCGAGGAGATCACGCTGGACGAAATCCGCCTGTGGATAGACAGGGGATATGGTCGCTTCGACGAGCTGAAAAGGATTCTCCGCGTAGGAATGGGGCCGTGTCAGGGGCGCGGGTGCCGCGATATAATTCTGAGAGAGTTGTCGCGATCGACGGGCGAGCCAGTGGAATCGATCAGCCCAGGAACGATCCGCCCTCCTGTCAAACCGGTCAAGCTCGGGCTCTTGATCCACGGTGAAGGGGAAACGTCATGCTGAACGGCAAGCCCAAAGCAGCGGCGCAGAACCAGTTAAAACCAAATCTGAATGCAAAGAAAGTAGGAGGAGAATGCAAGATGAGGAGAAATACCATCATTAAAATAATTATATTGGCAGCGTTTTTGATCCCAGTTTTCGCCCTGTCATCCTGGACCGCGGAAAAGAAGATATTGCGCTATGGGGCGATTCCTCAAAAGATAAACCTTGACATGTACCTCAACACGATCAACGACGTAATGGGTATTTCCGACCACATCATCGAGACCCTCGTCCGATATGATGACGACATGGTCCTGCGGCCCCTCCTTATAAAGGAGCTGCCAGTGCCCTCTAAGGGCGGGCTGGTATATCGCTTCGAGCTTAAACCAGGAATCAAGTTCCACGACGGCTCTCCGCTGACGGTATCAGACGTCAAATTCTCGATAGAGCACATGTTCTACCCGTCCACCGGAGCGGCAATGAACTGGGTGTGCGACATGATTGTCGGTGCTAAGGACATGATGGACGGCAAGTCAAACGAGCTCTCAGGCTTCAAGATCATAGACGACTTGACGTTCGAGATAACGCTCGAATATCCATACGCGCCGTTCCTGTCGGCGCTGGCCACCTCCTATACCGGTATATACCCCGAGAAGGCGTTCAAGGAGGCCGGCAAGGATTGGGGGCTCAAAACATTCCTGGGCACCGGACCGTTCAAGGTGACGGTTCTTGACATAGACACCGGCGTAATCACCGAACGTTTCGAGGATTACCATGGAGAAAAGCCCAAGCTGGATGGAATCGAGTTCATATTCATTGACGACACCAACACTAGGATCATGGAGTACGAGCGCGGTAACCTCGACGTTGTAGAGCTGCCGGCCACTCTCTACCCGGAGTATTCGAAGGACGACAGGTTCGCATCGCAGATCGGCGAGTTCACGCCGATGGGGACCATCTTCATATGCCCCAATAACTCAGTCCCCGAGCTTGGAAGCGCAAAAGTCCGAGAGGCCCTGTCCTACGCCGTCGACCGCGAGATGTTGGCGCGCGACCTGATGAAGGGCACGGCGAAGCCAGCCACGACATTCCTGACACCGGGCATGATGGGATACAACAAGGACGCCCCGGCATACGAGTACAACATCGAGAAGGCCAAGATTCTGCTTGCCGAAGCGGGCTTTCCGGATGGTTTCTCCGTCGAGGGAATCATCCGCAACACCCACATGAGCACTCAGGCGGGGCGAACTCTGCTGGCACTCCAAAACCAGTTGAAATCAATCGGCGTCGATCTGACGATCACTCAGGTGGACTCGGCGACATGGGTCGAAATGAGGGCCGCAAATAAGATCCAGCTATACATAGGCACATGGTACGCCGACTTCCCCGACCCCGATGGGTTCGTATACTCGCTGCTGCACTCGTCCAACTCTCCAAGGCTCTCCAGCAGCTATAACAGCCCGGAATTCGACAGGCTCCTCGACGAGGCTCGAGCCATCTCAGACAACGAGAAGCGCGACGAGATGTACAGGCAGGCGGATAATCTCGCGACGCGCGTTGATTATGCGGTGATCCCGCTGTATAACGAGACGCTGTACTACATGGCAAAGCCCTATGTGAAGAACTTTAAGATGAGCCCAGTCTACATCTTTCACTTCTTCAACGCGGACATAGAAAAATAGCAGCGAGGGCGAGGCCGACTGAAGTGACAGTTTGAGAAACTTGCTTGCGAATTTACCTGAACGGTAATATAATTCTTCTCGCTGATTTTGGCAATGAGCGACGTTATGTCGCGGTGTTGGAGGTGAGAGCATATTGAAGAAGGACATACATCCGAACTATGGGGAGTGCACGATTACCTGTTCGTGCGGCAACAGCTTTGTCACCCGCTCGACCCAGAAGGAGATGAAGGTGTCTGTGTGCAACGCGTGTCACCCCTATTATACCGGCAGGAAAGGGCGCGTCATAGAGGCCGGGCGGCTTGAGAAATTCCGCCAGAAGTATGCCGGGGTCGACTACGGCCAGAGGGGAAAGAAGGATTCAGACTCGGTATAGCCGCCGACGTCGGTTGTGCTCGTGTTTTCCGAACCGGCAAAACTTAGGATGGAGCCCTTATGTCGATGGATGATCGCGGACATAAGGGTTTTTTTTGGAATTCAAGAGGTTGGACTGAATGAGAAAAAAATCGAACTTATCTCGGTGGGCTGTCGGCGGCACGTCGCCGGGCGGAGGTTTTCGGGGTAGAATCGCTGAAATGCTGTTCATAGGCCTGCCGCTGTGGGCGGATGACGCGTCCGGCAAGGGGATCGACGAGTCGAGAAAGATCCCTGTGGGCGGGCAGGCCGTGATAGAGGGAGTCCTGATGAAGGGTCCCGAACACTGGGGCCTCGCCGTCAGGGAGCCCGACGGTAACCTGTGGAGCTCCTCGTGGCGAGGATCGGCTTGGCTCAAGCGCGGCGCTTGGAAGTGGCCCGTGATAAGGGGCTTCGCGTCGATGGTCGAGATGATGAGAATCGGGATGAGGGCGCTCTCCATATCGGCGGAACGAGCCCTCGGAGAGGAGGAGAGCTTCTCCGTCGTCGAGTTGATCGTGTCGGTGGCGATTGCGATCCTGCTGGTGGCAGGGCTGTTTATCGCCCTTCCGGTATGGGCGTCGGACAAATTCGCGGAGTGGACGGGGGCATCGAACACGGCAAAGAACGTCGTCGAAGGAGTCGTTCGGGGATCCGTCTTCGTCCTGTATGTCGCCGTGATCGGGCTGTGGAAGGACATTCAGAGGGTGTTCTCGTATCATGGGGCGGAGCACAAGACGATCAACGCGTATGAGAGCGGGCTCTCCCTGACTTCGGAGAACATCGCCGCGTGTTCCCGCATTCACAGGAGGTGCGGAACGTCTTTTATTCTGGTTGTCGTCGTGGTCAGCATCGTGATATTCTCGTTCCTGGGGGAAGGATCCGTTTGGCTGCGGGCGGCTTCGAGGATTATCTTGCTTCCGATAGTAATAGGTCTCTCATACGAGGTAATACGCGGAGCCTCGAAATCGGACACGTGGGGAAAGTACCTGATCATGCCCGCTCTCTCTCTGCAATATTTAACCACGAGGGAGCCGGATGAATCTATGATCGAAGTAGCGATAAAGTCATTGGACGTGGCGCTGAACCCAGAAATGACTCTGGAACCACGCTGATCGAATAAATGGTCCCGGAGGTGAGCTAGACGGATCTTTGGAAAAAACTCGAAGAAGTTGAGACCACATATAAGAGCATCGAAGCCAAGATGTCAGATCCGGTCGTGGCGTCGAATCCGGCGGAGATGCAGGTGCTGGGCAAGAAACATGTCGAGATGGAGCCGCTGATGGACGCCATGAACGAATATAAGCGCGTTCTGGGCGAAATAAGCGGATCGAGGGAGATCATCGAGACGGAAACCGACGATGAGATGAGAGCGCTCGCAAAGGACGAGCTGGCGTCGCTCGATAGCATGAAGTCGGCCATAGAGGAAAAAATCCAGCTGCTCCTCATCCCAAAGGACAGGAACGACGACAAGAACGTCGTAATAGAGATACGCGGCGGGACGGGCGGCGACGAGGCGTCGCTGTTCGCGGCCGACCTCTACAGGATGTATACGCGCTTTGCGGAGACTGAAAACTGGAAGGTCGAGATACTCAACGCGAACGAGACGGAGATTGGCGGTTACAAGGAGATGGTATTCCGCATAGAGGGCCGCGAAGCCTACAGCAAGCTCAAGTTCGAGAGCGGAGTGCACCGCGTTCAGAGGGTTCCCGTCACAGAGGCCGGCGGCAGGGTCCACACCTCTGCCGCGACTGTAGCGGTGCTGCCTGAGGCAGAGGACGTGGACGTCGAAATACGCCCCGAGGATCTCAAGATCGATACGTATCGCTCCGGGGGCGCTGGCGGCCAGCACGTGAACATGACCGACTCGGCGGTTCGAATGACGCACATTCCCACCGGAATCGTCGTGACTTGTCAGGACGAGCGCTCGCAGATAAAGAACAGGGCGAAGGCGATGCAGTTTCTCAGGACGAAGCTCTACGACTTCGAACTCAGGAAGAGGCAGGACGCAATGGCCGCCGAGAGAAAGGGACAGGTCGGCTCCGGCGACAGGTCGGAGCGCATACGCACGTACAACTATCCCCAGAACAGGGTTACCGACCACAGGATAGGCCTCACTCTGCATAAGTTGGACCAGATTACCGAGGGCGACCTCCACGAGCTGATAGACGCTCTCTCGGTCGCCGATCAAGCGGAGAAGCTGAAGAACTTCGAGGCATAGCGGCTTTGGAAGCGTCATGGACGGCTTGATTCGCGCCGGAAACATTCGCAGAGACGCGGCCGGGGTTTTGTCCAAAGCCGGAATCAGCCAGCCGTCTCTCGAGGCTGACAGGATAATCTGCCATCTGCTTCGCTGGGATAGGGCGTCCCTTCACGCGCATCCCGAACGCCTGATAGGCAGGAGGGATGCCGGGCTCGTGATGGATCTCGCGGCCCGGCGGGCGTCCGGCGAACCTTTGGCGTACATAATCGGATTCTCGCTATTTATGGGCAGAAAATTCTCGGTCGGGAACACGCTGATCCCCAGGCCGGAGACCGAGATCCTGACGTCTATCGCGGACGAATGCATAAAAAAATCACCCAGGCCTGGAGTTCTCGCCGACTGGTGCACTGGAAGCGGGTGCATAGCGATAACATTGGCGGCCGACAATCCGGATTGGACCGTGTACGCCGTCGATTCGAGCCGGGATGCCCTGCGAACGGCGTCCGTCAACTGTCTGAGCCACAATGTGAGCGAGCGGGTAGTGTTCGTCGAGTGCGAGAGCCCAGATGCATCAGCCCAAATCATCGGAGATGGGGCTCTCGATTTTGTCGTGTCAAATCCACCGTACATTCCAACCTCTGTCATCGATACCCTCGAAAAACAGGTGCGCGATTATGAACCTCGCGCCGCGCTCGACGGAGGCGCGGACGGCCTGGATGTCTGCAGATTGCTGCTGAGAGAACTGCCTCGCCTGATGAAGGATGGCGCGGCGCTTCTCATGGAGACGGGCGGCGCCGGTCAGGTAACCGCCCTGGCGGGGCTGAGCAGAGGATCTGAGCGCGGGTTGAAATTTGTCCGGAGTTTCAAAGATCATCGGGGAATTGATAGATTTATGCTATGGATAAAGTAGCCGAAAAGGAATAAAATAATGAGAGCGAAATGGTTGCTGTCAAAAATATAGGCAAACGGATTGGAATGGTCAAGATGGAGAACCGGCAACTCGTAATAGTCGGAGCTGGCCCAGCGGGCATAACGGCGGCGATTTACGGCCGCAGGGCCGGGATTGATGTTCTTCTGCTCGAGAATGGCTTGAGCGGCGGCCAGATAAACGTTACGCCCGAGATTGAAAACTATCCCGGCTTCAAACACGTCGAGGGGATGGACCTTGCGAACGCGTTCCGAGAACACGCCGAGAAGTTCGGGGCGGAGTTTCGAGACTGCAAGGTCGAGTCGGTCTCCTTTGAGAACGGCGCAAAGACGATAAGGACAAACAAGGGAGATATAGAGGCTGGCGCCTTGATAATAGCTAGCGGCGCTTCCTTCAGCAAGGCGGGCTGCAAGGGAGAGAAGGAATTTGCCGGCAGGGGGGTCAGCTACTGCGCGGTCTGCGACGGGGCATTCTATGAGGACGTGCCTATTGCCGTGATCGGCGGCGGCAACACCGCCGTCGAGGAGGCCGATTATCTGACGCAGTTCGCGTCAAAGGTGTATATAATCCACCGCAGGGAGGAGTTCAGGGCCCAGAAATCAGCCGTTGACCGGGCGCTCGCGAACCCCAAGATCGAGACCGTAATGGGGTTTGTGGTGGACGAGATCTCAGGCGGGGACACTGTGGAGCGCGTTGCGGCGCGAAACCTCAAGAGCGGTGAGACGAGGTTGATAGATGTAGGTGGTGTATTCGTCTTCGTTGGCACGAGCCCCAACATCGAATTTCTAGGCGGTGAGAAATCTATTAAAAGGACGCG
>JAISLO010000297.1 GCA_031290815.1 Synergistaceae bacterium
ATGAAACCGCCTCCGTCCGTCAGCCATCTGCCGCCCCCGATGCGATACTCCGAGGACGGCGATGGACTCGAAAACAATACCGCCAGCATTACGCCGGCCGCGACAATAATTGCACCGAACTTTTTCACAGTCTATCTCTCCATTCAGTTGATTTGTCCATCGATCATGCCGGGTGACGAGGCCGCGCGCACCGCGGGCGCGGTCAAGCCCCTGGCGCCTGTCATGACGCTTCCGCGGCGGCAGTCCCGTCTTCCTCGCGCTCGCGGTGACGCTCGCCCCGCTTGGGTTTGCGGAAGACCTCGACCTTCGCCGGAGGCAGGTTATAAAGGACGAGATGAGAGCGCACCTTCTTGAACGTGGGCGGGACGTGGAGCATTTCGCCTATCAGGGCGTAGGTGAACTGAACGAACAATCCGCCCGGCGAGAGCGCGGCCTCGATCTCCTTCATTATCGCCGATCCGACGTCAAACGGGAGGCTGCGGAAGGGCAGGCTGGAGATGATCGCCCTTATTTTCTCGTCACCCTTTATGTGACTGCGCAGCTCCTCCGCGCCGCAGCATATCACGTTGACGGAGGGGAAGCGCTTCGACAGGCACTCCGCGAGGGCCGGGGACTTTTCGACCACAAACAGCCTCTCGGGGGGGACTCCTCTCCTCAAAAGCCCCTCGGTGACCGGGCCCGTTCCGGCGCCGAGCTCCACGAGAATGCCGGATTTCATCATGCTTGGAGAGAGTGCGCACGCCATCTCGTCCGCAAGGGCGGGAGAGCTGGGGAAGAGCGTGCCCATCACGCGCGGCTGCCTTATCAGCTCCCTCAGGATGAGATATTGCCGCTGCACTCGCATCCTGTTTCTTCCAACGAATCCGTTCAATCCACGCTCGGTTCTATCAGGGCTCCCGTTCATAAAATAACAACTCCCTCGATGTACCAAAATTGATTTGCCGCGGATATGGCAAAGTGACGTGTGCTATCCCCTTATGGCCTTCGCCATGTTTTTTCCCAGTTGTTCGCACGCCTCGATATCGTCCCGGGACGGGCGCGACTTTATCTCTATCGTCGGATCGACCAGCTTCCAACCGCCCTCGCTTTTCTCCACGAATGCCTTCATCTCCTTCAGCGCGGCGGGAGCCCAGCTGTAGGTCCCGCAAAGTCCGATGAAGCGCCCGGTCATGTTCTTGTTCTCAAGCATACGGAGCAGGGCGGCGATCGGAGGAAATGCCTCCATATTGTATGTACAGCAAGAGAGCACGAGCCCCCTGTATTTCCATATATCGGTGGTTATAAAGGACATGTTGGAACGAGCGGCGTCGTACACGCGGACCGGGGATATGCCCTCCAGGCTGAGGCTCCGGGCTATGGCGTCTGACGCCGATTTGGTGTTGCCGTACATCGAGCCGTACACCACGACGACGCCCTCCTCCGTCTCCTGCCGGCTCCACTTCTCGTACAGGCCGATGGCGCGCTCGGGGGAGCGCCGCCAGATCGGTCCGTGCGACGGACAGATCATCGAGACGTCGAGTTTGCGCACCTTTTCGAGCACCTTCACCGCCTGCTTGGAGAACCGGCCGACTATGCTGACGTAGTACCTCATCATCTCGGTCTCGACCGTGCTCAAGTCGGCCTCGTCGTCGAATATGCCGCCCTCTGTCGCGCCGAATCCGCCGAATATGTCGTTCGAAAACAGAATCCCGTTCGTCTCGTCGTATGACGCCATGCTCTCCGGCCAGTGAACCATCGGAGCCATGACGAACGACAGACGCCTACCGCCGAGGTCGAGGGATTCGCCCTCCTTCACCGTCACGAAACCGCCGTCCACCCCGTAGAAGTTCTTCAGCATATCCGCGGTCTTCGCGCTGCCGACCAGTTTGACGTCAGGATACAGCCGTCGAAGCAGCTCCAGTGCCCCGGAGTGATCGGGTTCAACGTGATTTATCACCGCATAGTCGAGGGGAAGGCCGCCCAGGATCTGGTTCAGCCTGAGGAAGAAGTCGTCCATATAAGCGCTCTTCACCGTGTCGATGAGGACTGTCTTCTCCGCCTTGATGAGGTAGGAGTTGTACGCCATGCCGTGCGGAAGATCCCACAGGCCCTCGAATTTATCAGCTTCCCTGTCGCATGCTCCTATCCAGAACACCGAATCCGCAGCCTGAACTATTCCGCGGGTTTCATATATCGCTCTTGCCATGCCTGTCGCTTCCGTATGTCGTGACCGGGGCGTTTTTCTTGACGGGAAACGCGAGATTGCTCTCGAGGTCCTTCAAGAGTTTCTTACGCCGTTTCTCAACCTCGCTCTCCTCCATCTTAGGGGAGTCCCCTCCGTCGAACCTGCCCTCCAATATGAGAATATCGAGCAGTTTTTTATCCTCCCCTATCGCCTTGGAAAGTTCCTCAGAGTTGAGGGCGCTTCTCGGATTATCCCTGAGATATGTGCGAGCCTTGTTGTATACTATGTCGAGCAGTTTTCGGCATGTCGGGCATGTACCGCTTGACAACGAGCCGAATACTTTTCCGCAGACGTTGCACGTGGTCATCTCCATATTTAGCACCTCCATAATATCTTGTCGGTATCCCACGCAACCGTTGACACAATTATACTACTTTAACGCCGCCTTCAAAATTTTTTTTCGCAAGTTTATGATGCCCCGATCCGATCCTCCCGAATCCGATGCATGTCTGAAAGACTATTCCGTTCACGTTCGCTTGTCCCTATCCCAGATAAACTGGAAAAGCAACCTTCAAATTTTCGTGCCAAATTT
>JAISLO010000298.1 GCA_031290815.1 Synergistaceae bacterium
CAAAAACAACTTTTAATCGCACAGACAACTTCACTTTCATTCCTCCCAGTTAAAATTATTTGATGCTCATCGCAGTGAATGCTCCACCCATTATACAGCAATCTTCAAAACATGCTCTATATGTGTTTTCAGCATTATTAAAATCATGTTAAAATAGAGTGGGGGAACTTGTGATAAAATCTTGATGAAAATGTAATGTGCGGCGCTCAGAAGAACAAGGGTGAATATAAACCATATCTTCTAGAGATGATAATGTCGCTGGGGTGATTTGAGCTTCTGGATTTATGGAGGGTGGTCATGGGCATTCTTGAAACTGAACGACTTATCCTCCGAGAGATGACGTATGATTATTTGCCGCGCTGCGGGAAATTGTGCGGGATGAACGAACTATGTACGCATTGAATGACGCTCGCGAAATTGAATTCGGAAAAAGAAGGTTGATAAGATGGCTGAAATAACGTCGCTTAATCTTGGCAACACTATGGAGAAGAAACTGAAGTCCGTTGGAATATGTTCTGCGGAGGCATTAAGGGAGGTAGGAAGCAAAGGAGCCGTGCTCAGCCTAAAGGCTCAATATCCATCTACTTGCGTGGTCATTTTATACCATTTAGAAGCGGCACTACAGGGTGTTGAGATGAAACAATTAGACCCGCGGCGCAAAGCGGAGCTAAAGGCTTTCTTTAACCAGATTAAAGATCGTGACGGGTATTAGATACTAGATTCTTTGCGAGTAATGAAACCATCAGCCGAGGTGGTGCTTGTGAAATCAGTGGAATATATAAGGCTTTCGGATGCCGACAACGTGCTGGTTCTGCCGGAGGGCGGGGAGACCGGGCGGGAGGTCGATGATGCGGGTTCCGGCGTGTCGTTCGTCATCGCGGAGAACATTCCCGCGTGGCACAAGGTCGCGTGCGCGCCGATAGCCTCCGGCAAATCTGTTGTAAAGCACGGATGTCCCATCGGCACTGCCGCCGCCGATATTCCACCCGGCGCGTGGGTGCACGTTCACAACACATCTGACGCTCGGAAGCGGGCGAGGCGGAGGGCGAAAAAACGAAACGCCCGGCCCGGCGAATCCGATCTGAAATTCCGAGGCTACAGGAGGCAGGAAGGAAGGCCAGGGATCCGCAACGAGCTTTGGGTAATACCTTCAGCGGGACTCGCCGCCAAAAAACTCGAGGCTATCCTGAGCGACTATCACAGGCAGTATTGGATAGACGCGGTAAGGATCATAAAACATCCCGCCGACTGTCCCCTGTTTGCTTGCGACCCGGAGGCGGTCGCGGCCATCCTCTGCGGGCTCGTCTCAAATCCAAACGCGGCCGGAGTGCTGCTGATAGGTTCCGGGCGCGGCGCCCCAGAGTCAAAGACTGCAGGCAGTTCGGCATCTGACGTATACATGGACGGATCGACCCGCATTATGGCGGTTCAGGGTCTGTCCCCCTCGGAGATAGCCGAACATCTGGACAGACTGGGAGGCGAGGCGGCGCGGGTGAGGGAGGAGTTCCCCGTATCCGCCCTCTGCGTGGGCGTCAGACCCGAGAGGAAGGATTTGCGCCTCGCCCTGTCATTGAATCCTTTCGCGGGACGACTTTCGGATTGGTTCGCGTCGCGCGGCGGAACGATACTCGCGGCGAAATCGCCTGAGACGCTCTGTGACGATGAGGCGGCCGCGCCTAGGATTTCGGAAAAACACGTATTGAACCACCTCCAGTCGCTCTCGGTGCAGCATCGGAGCGGCGGGCATGCGCGCGGCGCGCTCTCCGGGGAGGACTTGGATGGCGGGCTTACTACAATCACGGAGAAAAACCTGCTCGCCGCCGACGGCTCGGGGCACTCTCAGATAACGGCGGTGCTGCGGCCCGGTGAGGCGGTGAGGGATTGCGGAGGCGTGCAGATAACATACGCGCCGGATGACTACCTCATGTCCGGCGCACTCCTGGCCTCCGGAGGGGCGCAGATAATTCTGTCCTCGGCCGGTATCTGCACTCAGGCCGAGACGGTCGTCCCGACCATCGAGATATCGCCCGGCGGATGGCTTGCCGTCCCGGCGCGTCCCGAATGGATCGATTTCAGCCTTTCGTCACCGAGCGGCGGCAAATCTCAGGAGGGCGATGTTGAAAACCTGGCGGAGTACGTCCTGCGCGTAGCGTCCGGTGTTCAGATGACGTCGCGCGAGAGCGGCCTGAGCCGCGAAGAGGGGGATTTCCCGGCGAAAGAGTGATTTCCGGAGTTCATCCGTGGCGCTTGCACTCGCCCGAAGCCCGAAGACAGTGTCTTCACTCATGCCTGTTGCTTGCCCACCCCAGTCCGACATCAGATATCTCGTGTTTGTTATCTGAGACAACCTGATAATCATAAAAAAATTGACTTAAAAATTCTCTCCGATCGATTGAAACTTTCAAATGATTAAGTATAATAAAGGTCAATGTCAACGTCAAATTAGGGTGGGGTGAAATTATGGCCAGTAACGTCAAAAATAGGGAAGACGCGGCTTTCTACAAGATCATACTGACTCCGCTGACTCTCTTGGTTCCCATTGTGGGAATCTGTACTCTCTTCAGCGGCGGCGTAGACTTCGACGCTCTTCCTCCGTTTTTCTCGATGGGCATCGTCAGCCTGTACGTGTTGATGGTGGTCGCGTATACCATCATCGGCAAAAAAAACAACCTGAAAGCGATGGCGGCGGTCTCCGCAATCGCCAACGGATCGCTTTTGCTCTTCCTCTCCGCGCTGCTCTCGAACGGAACGGCCTTTACGATGGCAGGCTTTTTTATTATGCTTAGCGGAATGCTGCTTGCGATTACATCTCTCTCTCCGGAGGATGAATCTCTCTTTGCCCGGAGGGTGGACAATATTATCTCCAAAAACGTCGACATATCCGAACTCAGAAAAATCCTCAACTCCATACACTACCCCTGCGTATTCCTCGAGAAGAACCAACACGGCGAGGAGGAGATAATAGCCTCGAATACCAGCTTTGCCGACATAATGGAGATCGGGGAGAAGGAGCTCGTCGGGGTCAGGATCAAAGACGTTCTGCCGGAGCACCTGGATGACGGGAAGTACAAGCGCGGGAACGATACATGGGTCGTAAAGCGGACGGCAAAGGGCAAGCAGGTACTGCTCATGCTCTCCCCGGTCGAGGCCAAGGCGCCGACAAAGATCGAGATCTTCGACTCGATAGACCCGACCACCGGGCTCTACATGGCCGGCTTCATGAAGCACAAGGCGAGATCCGACATAGAGTCCATCATCAGGGGCAAGCGAAAGATGTCGGCCGTCCTCTTCCGATTGTCTTATCCCAGCACGGGCTCCGTGGAACCGTCAGACGAGGAGAAGTCCATCTGCGGCAGCGCGTTCGCGAAGATAGTCATGAAAAGCATCCGTGTATGCGACTCGGCGTACAGGGTGTCAAGCGACGAAATCCTGCTTCTCATGCCAGACACGCCAGCGACAGGAGCGGACAAGGTCGTGCTGCGGATATACGCCTCCGCGAAGAAAATGTCGGCCGTCGAGTGCACGAGCCTTTCAAAGGTGCGGATCGAGTACGCGAAGAGGGACTTCGTAGGTGGTACGGATCTTCCTCACTATGACAAGATCCTTGACGAAATGACCACGTCCATCAACGTCACGACGCTGGGCACCGATATCGCGGTCGGCGCTTGAGGCGGCGGTCAGGCAGGCGAGCCTTTGCGCGGCACAAACCGTCTTGTCGACAAAAACGCGCTGTCGCGAATGACGAATCTGTACGGATACGACTTCGCTTCGCCGGAATAATCGACGTTTATCCTGGGAGTGACCGATATGGCGTCCCGGTTAATGACGTCTCCCTTGGTGATGAAAATTTTTCCTCCGCCGCAGATGTCGGTGCCGTTCATCGCCCTGGTTATTCCCATCGCCATGCACAGCTTGCCGGGGCCGCTGCAGAGCTTCAAGGGGTCCGAGGTGTTCCTGCGGGCCGCCATGAGTTGTATCCCGCCGGTCGGCTCGACCGCTCTGATCAGCACCGCCTCTGGCTCTCCCGTCACGTTGGCGACCACGTTAAAACAGTTGTACATGCCATATATGAGGTAGACATACGCGAATCCACCAGGGCCGAACATGACGTCCGTCCTGTGACCGGATGGAGCCGTCCTGCCGTAGGAATGACACGCGGCGTCATTTCTGCCGGCGTAGGCCTCCGTCTCGACGATGCGTCCGCTGACCGCGCCCTCCGGGGAATCGCAGATCAGAACGGCACCGAGGAGTTTCTTCGCCACGCCCACTGCGCTTTCCGAGTAAAACTCCCTGTCAAATATGCGTTTTCCGGCGATCGGCGGATCAGTAATATTATCGGTCCCCATGCACACGATTATACGCTCAGAACGGCTATCTGGTATAATCGGTTTCATGATTGTGTCTGCCTGCTCGCAGCAAAAAACAAACCTACGCCGTAACGTTTTCACCGGAGGATATGATGACGTCACAATCTCAGGTCCGGGACGCGGCGGACATATAGAGACAGTTTGAGCCATGATCATGGATGAAAAAAAGCGGCCGAGGCTGGCCCTGTTGCTGAGGGTTTCGCGAGGCAGCCGGATGCTTTACGCTGCAGCCGTGCTGTTGATGCTGATATCGGTCTTCTGCGGATTTCTGCTTCCGCAGGTGATCCGTTTCGTGGTCGACAACGTCGTGGGGGGCCTGCCGGTCTCGGACATTCCCGCCGTCACTGCTGTTTTGGCTTTGCTTGGCGTGGAAAAGACGACGGAGTCGCTGAGGGAGAACATCGCGGTGTGTGGGGGCATTGTGCTGGCCATCGCGGCGTTTGGAGGAAGCTGCGGTTATCTGTACCGCAGGATGCTCGCCCTCGGCGCGGAGGGCCTGATAAAGCGGCTGCGAAGCGAACTGTTCGCCCATATTCAATCCCTGCCGTACAAATGGCACATCGAAGTACAGACTGGCGACATAATCCAGAGGTGCACGTCCGACGTCGAGATCGTCCGCAGCTTCGTATTCACGCATATCATCGAGATAGCGCGGGCGGTAGTGCTCGTTGTCTTCGCGTATGGCATCCTTTTCCGGATAGACGCCTACCTGTCGTTTGCCTCATTTGCCTTTCTGCCGGCGATATTCCTCTACTCCTTCGTGTTTCTGCGCGCGACCGCGGACAGGTTCCTCCTTGTGGACGAGGCCGAGGGACAGCTTCTCGCTGCGGCGCAGGAGAACTTCACCGGAGTCCGGGTTGTCCGCGCGTTCGGACGGGAGAGCCATGAGATCGAAAAATTCGGGCGCAGAAACGAAGTCTACGCCAACCTGTGGGTAAAGCTCGGAAACATGCTGAGCACATTCTGGGGTGTCGGCGACCTCATAACCGGGATGCAGATGATCGTCATCTGCACTTTCGGCGCAATCAGGGCGGCCTCCGGAGGCATAACCGTGGGCGAGTTCATTGTATTTCTCACATACAACTCCATGACCATCTGGCCGGTCCGCGGGCTCGGGAGAGAGCTCTCGGAGGCCAGCAAGGCCGGAGTGTCCCTCGGCCGCCTGGTCGAAATACTGGACGCGCGGCCCGAGACAGACCCTCCC
>JAISLO010000299.1 GCA_031290815.1 Synergistaceae bacterium
TTTTGTTGTCGCTCTGACTGATGAACGAGTACGAATTCGAGATACGGAAGGTCTGAGCCTGACGCAGAACCTCCGATACCGCGAAGAGCCCCATCATCAGCGGGATCATCTCCAGCCCGTCCGAGAGATCGAGCAGGCCGAACGTCAGCCTCGGCGCGCCCGCGAACGGGTCGAGGCCGACGAACGACAGGAGTATGCCCAGCAGCCCGGCCCAGATTCCCTTCAATATGTTGTCCTCCCCGAGGGAGCATATCAGGGTGAGTCCCGTCAGGGCAAGGAGGAAGTACTCGGCCGGACCGAAGGCGAGCGCGATCGACGCGAGCGGAATTGCGAGCAGGATGAGGCATACCGCGCCGAAGAGCCCTCCGAAGACGGACGAGTAGAGTGAAAGGTAGAGAGCGAGCCCGGTCTGTCCCCTTTTGTGCAGCTCGAAACCGTCGAACACCGTCGCGGCCGCCGCGTTCGTCCCTGGCGTGCCTATGAGGACCGCCGGTATCGAGCCGCCGTACTCGCCGCCGCAGTAGACGCCGGCGAGCATCATCACGGCTACGGCTGGCCGCATGCCCCAGGTGAACGGCAGCATGAGGGCCATGGCTATGGTGGCGTTGATGCCGGGTATCATGCCGCCCACCGTCCCCCACATTACGCCCACGATTATCGCTATGATCGCTTCGAAGGACAAAAGGGTGTTGACGCCTATCATGAAATTTTCCATGTCAGTTTCCCTCCGGCCTTCAGTTGAATAACGAGTCGAGAACGCCGAGCGGCATGTTCACCTTGAGCGCGTAGTAGAAGACGCAGAAGAGGAACGCCGTCGTAAAGATGGATGTCGTGAGAATCCTGCGCGCGCCTCGCTCGCCGACGCCAAGCATGATGGCCGCTATGAGCAGGGGTGTCATGATAATATAGCCGGCGATCTCCAGCAAAAAATAGTATATGGCGCATGCAGCGCATATTATGACGACCTTCTTGTTGTCTTTTTTTCCCTTCTTGGCGCTCTCGGATTCGGCTGGGCCTTTTTTCATGACGGCCCCGGCCACGTGGACCGCGCCTATGGCGATCATCAGCCACGACACGATGGTGGGCAGGGCTGCGGGGCCAGCCGGGTCCATGGATTTTATCGACGTCAGATCTCGTGTAAGGTAAATTGTAAGCGCTCCGACGGCGATGGAGATTAAACCGAAAATCCAGTCTTCCTTTTTAAACATATCGCACCTCCTTTGACAGAGCCCGCGCCGGACTTCGGATTTCGAAGAGCCCGGACGCGGGCGGCCGATCACGACGCCTGGGTTATTTCAGTCCCTCCAGGGATGCCTTGACCTCTTCCGTCTGCTTTTCCATTGCCTTGTAGAAGTCGTCCGCGTTCAGAAAAGCCGGCACAAGGTAGTTGTTGGTGTAGTAGGTCTTGAAATCAGGGTCGTCCATTGCGTCCTTCAGGAGGTTGAAGATGGCGTCCTTGATCTCCTGGGGCGTCCCCTTGGTGACCACTATGCCTCGGAATTTCTCGACCCTCGTCTTGTAGCCCAGGTCCGCCACTGTGGGGATCTCCTGCCCAGGCAGCTCGTTGAAGAGGACGAGGACCTTCAGCTTTCCGCCCTGGACGGCGGACGCTATCTCGGCGTACTCTCCCACCCCTATCGTCACGTGCCCGCCTATGACGGCCACCACTCCCTCGCTGCCGCCCTCGAAGGGAACTATCGGGACGTTGACGCCGGCCTCTTTCATCAGTTCACGAGCCGCCACGAACTCCACGTTGCCTGCGGTGCCGCCGGTCATCTTGAGCTCGCCCGGACGTTTCTTCGCGTCCTCCACGAAGTCCGCAAACGTTTCATAAGGGGAACTCGCCGAGGCGAATATGCATATCGTGTCCACGAAGAGCCTGGCAATCGGATCGAGCGTAGTGTAGTTGTAGGGGAAATTGTTCTGCAGCGGTGACGCTATGAAGGTCGACGACACCCCTAGGATGACGCTGCCATCCGGCTTCTCGCGGGCCACGCTCGACCACGCGTTGGCGCCGGAAGCTCCCGTCCTGTTCTCAACGATGGCCGTCACACCGGTCTTCGACTCGATGTACTTCGCGAGCGTGCGCATCATGAGATCGCCGCCCGAGCCGGCCTGGGAGTGCCAGACCAGCGTAAGCCGCCCCTTTGGCCATACGGCGTCCGCCGCGAAAGCCATAGAAGCCAGGAGCGCGGCCAGGACGGAAACCGCCAGAAACAACATCGCTGCCTTTTTTACATTTTTCATGATACTGCCTCCTCCACTGATTTGAGTGAATTTTTGGGACATTGTCAGACCGGATCGGAATTTCTCTTGTTCAGGGTGTTAATGAGCCCGCCGTTCTCGACGTATTCCATTATGAACGGCGGGAACGGCGCAAATGCGTATCGCGCACCGCTGGTTTCGTTTTGAATCACGCCCGATTGCAGGCCGATCCCGATCGAGTCCCCCTCGCATATACCGTCCACGGCCGCTGAACAGACTATGGCGGGCAATCCTATGTTGATGCAGTTGCGAAAGAAAATCCTTGCGAAAGACCTGGCCACTACCGCCCCGATTCCTGCGCCCTTGAGGGCGAGCGGAGCGTGTTCCCTGCTTGAACCATATCCGAAGTTGAGACCGGCAACCAGTACGTCCCCTCTTGTCAGCTGCTCGGCGAAACCGGGTTTTACGCTGCCGAGGATGTGCCTGCCGAGCTCCGACGGATCGGTTAAAACCATGTACTGAAACGGCAGTATCTCGTCCGTTGACACATTGTCACCCAGTTTCCAGCAGCGACTCATAGCGCATCTCCTCCTTTCTCTCCAGTTATGCGGCCGCTCAGAGCCGAGGCCGCTACCGTGGCGGAGTTGGCCAGGTAAACGACGCCGCCGGCCCCCATCCTGCCGCCCATGTTTCTGGGAGAGTTCGCTATGCAGACCTCTCCCTCGGCCAATATGCCGGCGTCGTGCCCTCCGCAACCCCCGCACGCCGGAGAACCTATGACGGCCCCCGCGCCGTGCAGTATCTCCATATAGCCGCGTTTCAGCGATTCCTCGTAGATATGTCTGGTGGCCGGTATGACGAGCAGCCTCACTCCTTCGGCCACGCGCCCGCCTTTTAGAACCTTGGCGGCGGTTTCGATGTCCACCATCAGGCCTCCGGCGCAGGAGCCTATGAACGCCTGATCGATCTTTATGCCTCTGCCCTCGATCTCGGAGAGCGGCGCGACGTTGGTCGGCAGGCCCGGCAGCGCCGCCATCGGCGTCATGGATGACGCGTCGAACTCCTCCGTTCGTTCGTATTCAGCGTCCGGGTCGGCATGGGAGACGAACATGGCGTTTTTCGCGCCCATCTCCATGCTCATGACACAGCACACGATCCGATCATCCTGCGACATCGCGTCGGCCGCGCTCCCCTGAAACTCAACCGACCGGTAGTTCGCCCCTTCGGGGCCAAGCCGCCCCAGCACGGCCGTCATTACGTCCCGGGCATAAACTCCGGGCGGCAGGACGCCGTTCAGTAAAATCTTCACCGTCTCGGGGACCTTCAGCCAGACGCGCCCCGTGGCGAGCACCGCCGCCATCTCGGTCGCGCCTATGCCGGTGGCGAAGGCCCCGAGCGCTCCCTCGCCGGTGGTGTGGGAGTCCGTGCCGACGACTATTTCTCCCGGCGCGGCCAGGCCTTGCTCGATCATCACGACATGGCTTATTCCCCATCCGCAGTCGAAGAAGCTCTTTATGCCGTTTTCGCGGGCAAAACGTCTCATCAGGCTGTGATGCTTCACGGCCTTGACCGACGTCGAGGGGCTGTGATGGTCGATGAAAAAGACCGCTTTATCCGGTGACCATACGGACGCGCCGGCGATTCTGCCGAAGTTCTCGATTACGAGGGCCGCGTTGTTGTCGTGAATCATGGCGCGGTCCACCGGCGCATCCACTATGTCCCCCGGGCGCGCGCCCTTTCTGCCGCACTTTGATGAAAGGATGTTTACCGCTCTGGTTGGGCACATCTCACGTCACCTCAGTCAAACTTGTACGCCAGGGATTTGTCGAAGGCGTCGTGAATCGCGTCCATGGCGTCCCCTGGCCTTTCGGCGTTTCCGACTACGAGCGCCGGAACGCCGCTCGATGTGAATTTTTCGGTGAACTCGGCCGGCGCTTGGCGGTAACCGCAGGCGATTATGTAATCGAAACTGCCGTCTATCCTCCTGACGGAGCCGTCGCTCCCCCGGACGGTCAGTCCGCCGCCGTCCAGCCGTTCGACCGTGCTGTGACGGATTATCTCGAGCCCGGCCTTCTCGAAGCGCGCTCGCATGAAGTGCCAGCGGGCTGTGCCCTGCGTGGCTATCGGCTCTCTGGGG
>JAISLO010000300.1 GCA_031290815.1 Synergistaceae bacterium
GCCAAGGACCAGAACGTTGGAAGCGTTGTGAAGCCGGCTCATCCTCGCCATGAATTCGTTGGTGCAGAGGGCGGCGTATATTCCGGGCACCTTGTTGGCGGCTATGCTCATCCCGATGCCGGTTCCGCAGATCAGTATGCCCCTATCCGCCCTGCCCGAGATTATCAGATCGGCCGCCTTGCGGCTGAAGTCCGGATAATCGACCGACGTATCGGCGGAGTGGGTTCCGACGTCGTTCACCTCATGCCCGAGGCGGCTCACCAACTCCTTTATCGTCTCCTTGAGAGAAAAGCCGGCGTGATCAGATGCCATTGCCACTCTCATTCAATGCACCCCCTGCCAGGAAGATCAGATGTCAAATCAATTTCAAAAGCCGTGGGAATGGATGCGGCCCGCGCTTCGAAGCGGGCGGCGCCATCGTGATGCGCGAGCCCGTCCGGCGCGGTCAATTCATCCGCCTTCTCTCCATGAGAGAAGGCCATATCGGAAGCCAGTCTGTGAAGGTTACCACGTCTATGTTGGAGAACAACGACAGCGTTATCTCAGAGGGATAGCCGAAGGTCGACGTGTCATTCGGCAGAGGAAGGCTCAGAATCCACTCTATGTTCTCGTTCATCGGAACTACGCCGGGCTCGGATGTAAAGTACGAGCCCCCGCGGGTCAGCCGCGAGATCCGGTTCATCAATGCCGACGGCGGCCGGTTCAGGACCCACAGATCGAGCCGGATTCCCTGATGAAGCAGAAAGCCCAAGAAGACTCCGAGCTCGTCATCGTTCGCCTCGATCCTCGTATCCAGTATCAGAACCTTTGGAATCTCCCCGCCGGACATGGATATTCTCGCGATGTCATCCATCACGTCGTTCAGCGTACCGGCCTCCGCCACTTCCAGCGAAAGACTGCCCTCCGGGCGGGTTGCGGCGTAGAACCTGGCCTCCCCGCCGTCGATCGTGGCCGTTTGGATTACCCTCGATGGCCTGACCTCGTTCCTCCACACCACGTTCGTGTCTGGAATCCTTCCATCGATGAAGTCGTGGAAGATCGACGAGACGGTACCGCGCAGTATCAGCGTCTCGGTGCCGTCCCTCTCCGCTATCCACGGATCACGAAGCCCTACCGCGCCAAAGGCCCCTGTCCCGCCGGGCGCTATCCTGCCGCTCCACCACCAGCGGCCGACGATATCCGTCATTATCGGCCCGGTGCTGCTCCATGCGATGCTCCACGCGTTCTTCATATTGGCCGCGACCGTCTCGACATCGGCGGACACAGCCGTGAGCGGTGATTTGGAGTATAAAGAGCCGTTCTCCGACAGGATGAACAGCTCCCCCTGAAGGCCCCACTCCAGATCCCTCGGGAGATCGACGTCAAAGCTGTCCAGGACCGAGAGCGTGAACGCGTCGAGGACGAACACCCTGTCGTTGCCCCTGTCGGCTACGGCCAAAAATGGGCCGAAAGCGGCGAGTGCAACGGGCTCGAAGAGTTTATCGGTCACCTCGCTGTCGTCCGGACGCCAAACCGCGATGTTCTCGATCGAAGGCGTACTGTAAAATCTGACGGCCTGCCCGGTCCTGTCGGCGACCGCCATGAGGGCCGAATCTATCATCACGGCATCTGAGACGTTGGCGTCAACCTTGCCTATGGGCTTCGGAGATATCGTCCTCGACTTTATGTCGATCTTCAGATCGAGGACATCCCCGCTCTTGAGCACGATGACCGCAGCGGACGGCGAGGTCGGGATGGCTGCGGCAGGGTTGTCGAATTCACGGCTCATGGCGGGGTGTTTCCCATCCCTGCTGAACACCCACAGCTTGTCCCCCATCGTGTCACAGAGCAGGACCTCGCTTCCATGAGCGCTCAGCTTTCCAAGCCCCAGCATTCCAGTGAACGACACGAGATTTGTCTTGGGAACTCCGAGGAAGGAGTTGATGGTGTCCCCGCGAAAGAACAGATTGACGCCCGCCCCGTTCGGGCCGAGGGCTTTGCCGATTACATCCCATTCGCGCGTCATGGATTCGAGGATCATCTCTCCCCTGAAGTCGTCCCGCCTCACCTCGATGTACGAGGACATGGCGGCGATCGCCTCCGGATATCTGCCGAGACGGCGCATGATGAGGCTCTTCAGAAAATACGCGTCGACGAAATATATGTTCTCCTCCTGAGCCTGCCGGACGGAATCAAGGCCGTTCCAGAGGCGGTTTGCGAGGAAAAATTCATACCCCTTCAAAAATGCCTCCTCCGCGGCCTCCCTGTCCACTCGCGGAGGGGAGACTTCCGCCGCGTATGCGCGGGGGGCATCGGCGAAGAGAAGCACTGAGACTATGGCTGCCACCAACAGCTTAGCAAACGATTTCCACAACGATATGACAACTCCTCCTCATACGCTCTGAAATAAACATACATGCAGATGACACGGCGGAACGACGCTTACGAAACGCTTCGCTGCTCGCCCGCCGCGTCATATTCTATCTCATCTTGCCCAAGTCGGCAATTGCGAGCGCATATTCCTCAGGGCCCGGACGAATCAGGGCCGCGTCACGCGCCGGGCTTGCGGCGAAAATTCTAAGCGGCCGTGTCCGCGTTGTTAAATTTATCCTTCAACCGCGGACTAATTTTTTTCCCTGCCGTTCCCGGACAGGCGTTTTGCTATGAACGCGGCGGATGCTATGACACAGGCTCCGGATGCGGCCGGCATGAGTATAAAGCCGGGGCCCTGGCCGGAGGCGAGCGCGATGAGGCTTGTCGCGGCCGCCGGCGGGTGCATCGTGTCGGTGACGTCCATCAGCGCAATCGCTATGGCGACGCATAAAAGAGCTCCCTTTCTCAATGCGGGGAAGACGGTAAGCGTCACGCCGTTGCCGGAACCGGACGTGCCGGTGACGGAGTAGACCGTGCCGATATCGTCGGTTATCCTCCAGGCATTGGA
>JAISLO010000301.1 GCA_031290815.1 Synergistaceae bacterium
GAGCCCGACGGAGTCAAGAGTTCCATGGCTGAGACGCCGATCATGAAGACCGAGTCGGCGAAAAGTTTCTCCGACGCCGGAACCGGGCTGCGCTTCTCAGCCGCAGTGGCGGCTTACGGGCAGAAGCTGAGGACCGGTTCGCACCTCTCCGATACAAAGTGGAGCCAGATAGAGGCGTGGGCCGACGCGTCGAGGGGCGGCGACCCATACCGGGCCGAGTTCGTACAGTTGGTCAAGCTGGCTGGGTCGCTTTCCGGGGGAAACAAGCCGGCTGAAAAATAAAGGAATGTCCGGGAGGCGGGATCGGCGATCTCCCGCCTCTTCATTCCACTTCGGCGTATGGGTTGTCGAATATCCTGACGTCGCTCTCGCTCCCGTCGGAGAAGATGATTTTCATGGAGACGAACCATATTTTTTCCTTCGAATCAGCCAGGAGGTATGACTGCGATTTTATCCTCACGTAGTCCGGGAGGTAGTCATTGGTTTCGTCACCCGGCGGGAAATTGCGCTCCATGTTCGGCGTTCTCTTGTTGACGCCATACATCACGCGTTTCACGATATTAGCGTCGCGGAGGTGGAGCGCCAATTCTGACGCAACATTCGTCACGACGCTCGTTCCGTCCCCGTCCATAGAAAAATCGACCCACTGTATATCTTCGTCCAGCCTCCTTCTCGCCTCTTTCATGCGTTCGGCGGCGGAGTCGAAATTGATCTCATACGGCCCGTGGATCTCGCCTGTAACGTCAACGTACTTTATCCATAGGTTAGCCGCGGACTCCGGATCCAGCGTAACATATCTGATCGGCAGCTTTGATTCACCCTCCAAGAAGCCGGTCGATCTGAAATCGCCGGAGGCCGACGTTCTGTAAAGGATCTCCCTCGTCCAAGGGCTCGTATAAATCAATACATCGAACTTTCCGTCCCCACGGCTTCTTAAATAAACGACTCTCACCTCCTGCCTCTCGTCAGCGCCCGCGCTGATCCCCGGAACGCCGGTTGTCTGGGATACTCCTTCCATGATCTCTTTGAGACGTTCCGAGTAATAGGCCTCGCCGACCGCTTTGGATATTTCTTCCAAGATCTCCTCGCGACGTTTCGAGTTGTAGGCATGGCCGGTCACAGCGGGCGGGAGCGCGTTTCCGGCGTTGGGACTTGGCAGCAGTCTTGCCGCCGGGCCGTCGGGGGATGCGACCATAGCCAGAGACCAGAACAGGACGAGCGTTATCGTGCAGGCGCCGATATCCTCAAACAACGGCAACACTTGCCCGCGCCTGTTCATCGCGGCGAGAGCGCAGATAAAGACCGCAACGGAGACGACCGGCACAGTCACGTTCAAAAACGGATATTTCCTCGAGAGTTCGTAGAAGAGCGCAAAGAGCAACAGGAAGAACGCCCCCGGTTTTATGGAAAACGCCCGTTTTATCATGCCTCGCATGTTCCCGTAGAGGGTCGGGCGAGCCCGGTCAGTGACGGCTCCGTACATAGGTCCGCGCTCCAGGATACCGTTCGCGCCCAGTTTTTCGGCCGCGTCAGGGTTGGCCTTCATATAATTCCAGAGGGAGTACGCAGCCCTTCGCTCCTCGTCCGTCATCGGCTTTCCGTGTCTTGGACATGTGAGCCGCTCCAGGTATACCGACTCGAAATAGTCTACTATGACTTCGAAAATCCCCGAGTCGTACAGCACGGACGCGTCTCTGCCGTTTTTCTCCTGTCTATACTCGCGCGCGGCGAGTATTGCGCTCCACTCTGGGCGGTCGTTCATCTTGCGGATGGTGCGCAGGACGCTCGACACGTTGCGTCCCAGTATGATCGCCATATCCCTCATGCTCCACAGAGCGGACGCCGCGGAGCCGTCCTCGCGCAGCACCAGATGGCTGAGGTCTGGCGCGCCGTCGGCGTATTCATCCTCCAGCATTTCGTACCTGCGCGCCGCGCTTCCCTCATAGACCCCGTAGTCCCTGACGTAACTCTCCATCCTGTCGTGGATTTTAGCGCGGTCCTCCTGGAAGGAGGAGAACTTGTCCGCCATGCGTGAAATCGTGTCCGCCGGCAGGAGTTGGAAAAAATCAGCGCCGCCGCGATCAGATGCAATTGATTCCCCTTCCCGCGCCATATATCATACCTCCCGTCTGAGCTAACATAGGCGGCGCGCCGTCACCCCCCCGGCTCCACGTGTGGGGGCAGATCGCCGTACCTGTCCTCGTAGCGCCTGATCTCGTTCTGCAGCGAGCGGACGAGAAGCGCGTTGAAGGATTCGCCGTAAATGGCCGACAGGACTTTACCCTTGGCATATGTCTCCTCGTCGAAGCGCGTCTGGATTGCCACCCTTCCGGACGGCGCCGTCGCTTTTTTATCTATTTTAGCAGGCATTCTATCATCTCCCAAAAGCTCGTTGGGAAAAGTTAGATGATTTTTAGATAATATTTCCAGTATCTGTAGTATATATAGTATCTTTAGATTTTATTTGATATAATATCTCATGAATCGGTTGACTGCTGAACAGGCGATTGGCGTAAAAACCAAGTCATATGTTATGCGCATACATGGACGCGGATTTGGGACGCTTGAATCGGGGCGGCATGTAGGGGGAGGAGGATAAGCGAAGTTCTGCCGCCGGAGTTTGAGCCGCTGACGAATATGAACAACAGAGAGGGGTTTTAAGAATGCAGGCTATTCGAGGTAAGAAGTCATTTTTTCTAGTTACGCTCGTCGCGCTGATGCTCTGCCTGACCATATCGGGCGGCGCAGAGGCTGGGTGGAATGGCAGCGCACAGGATATAAGCACTGGAAATGGCACATCGACTTCCCCGTACTGGATAGGTTCGCCAGGCCAGCTCAAAAAGATGGCCGAGTGGGTGAATGCCGGGATTAACGCGGATAAATATTACAAACTAGTCATTGACATCGACCTTGAAAACAATTCGTGGACGCCGATTGGGAGTTCATCAAAACCATTCAGCGGTAATTTTGACGGAGACGGCAAGATAATATCCAACCTTAAAATAAGCACAAACAATGATAACCAGGGTCTCTTTGGCTACGTTTCAGGATCGAATGCGGTTATAAAAAATGTTGGCGTTGTCGGAATTGATATTTCCGGCAAGGATAATGTCGGAGGACTTGCAGGGTCTATCAATAGCTACAGCAAAGTCCAAAATTCGTTTGCAATGGGAAAAGTCGCAGGACAAAGTAATGTCGGCGGGCTTATCGGGTTTACCGATGAAACCAAAATTTCAGGCTATAGTTCAGTTGTAGAGCGGTCATTCGCGACTTGCAGCGTGACAGGAGCAGCCGCTGTCGGAGGATTTGTGGGAAAAAACGACGCCTCATTGGAAAATTGCTATTCGACAGGAAGCGCCATAGGCGGAAGTTATATCGGCGGATTCGTAGGTGTTAACGGCGGCAGAGTTGGCGCTTCTTACGCGACCGGCAGAGTAAAAGGCGACAGTTATTTCGGTGGTTTTTTTGGATCAAACTCTGCAAGCGCGATGTTAAGCAGTAAATCTTACTGGGTAATACAGGGGACAGGTATGTATTCCGACATAGGAAACAGAAGGTTTGCAGATAACCTTGTTGTAATAGGAAAAGCCCAGGATTTTTGCTCATTGCCTGCCAACGGCAGCCTTAACAACTCGATCTGGCAGGCAAAAAACGGTGATTATCCGCAATTGAGGGTATTCTCAGAGAGCTCGAGTGCAAATTTGCAAAGGGCCTCATCCATTTCAGCTCGGGCTCTTGTCCTCGGAATGTCTAACAGATCTGACGCGATAGAGAAGGAAATTAAACCACTTCCGGCAAATTCAAGTGAAAATGAACCTATCTCATGGACATGGACGCCAGAAGATCGTTTTCAAATGTTAAACGATAATGTATATGGCAAATACTTATCGGTAAAGAGCTTTGGCGATGTGGCGCTAAAAGCGACAGCCGGAGGTTTTAGCAAGACATTTAGTTTGACCACGGTTCAGAAAGTTCCTCCCACTATCGGACTCCAGAGCATCAGCGACGAAGCATTCGTAATAAATATTGACGGCCTCGTAGGTTTGCCAATATCGGCAGGTCCCAATTATTTTGATATCTTCGTATACGGAAGCAGCATACCGGTGCGCCCTGAATCATTGAGTGTTTCCGCGCCTGCGAAACCAGAGTGGATGACGATCACTCCACTCACAAGGCAGACTTCTGGACTTTCCGGGACATTTTTGATTACAGGAACGCCGACGGTCAACAACATCGGCTCAAGCAGTTTTACGGTTACCGTCACCGCTAGCAATGAAGGTGGAAGCGACAAGATCGATTTTAAGGTCAATTATAACATCACCGCCACCGTGCCAGAAGCGCCGCAGAACTTCACCGCGACCCCAGGCGACGGACAGGTCGATCTGAGCTGGACAGCCCCCGCAAACAACGGCGGCAGCCCGATCACTGGTTATAAAGTATCCAAGAACGGAGGGAATTCATGGGTCAGTTTGACAAATGTCACAACATATTCCTTCACGAACCTTTCAAACGGCCAACAGTATAACTTCCAAGTAAGGGCAGTAAACAGTGTCGGCGAAGGGCCGGCATCTCAGGCAACCGCTACTCCACAGGCGGCTGAGACCGCGCCTGGTGCGCCGCAGAACCTCACCGCGACCCCAGACGGCGAACAGGTCGATCTGAGCTGGACAGCCCCCGCAAACAACGGCGGCAGCCCGATCACTGGTTATAAAGTATCCAAGGACGGAGGGAATTCATGGGTCAGTTTGGCAAATGTCACAACATATTCCTTCACGAACCTTTCAAACGGCCAACAGTACAACTTCCAAGTAAGGGCAGTAAACAGTGTCGGCGAAGGGCCGGCATCCCAGGCAACCGCTACTCCACTGGCAGCTGAGACCGCGCCGGGTGCGCCGCAGAACTTCACCGTGACCCCAGGATACGAACATGTCGCGTTGAGCTGGACAGCCCCTGAGAGCAACGGCGGCAGCGGGATCATCGGCTATCAGGTGTCAAAAGATGGCGGAACTTCGTGGGAGAATGCCGATACGGACACATCGCATTCCTTCTCTGGCCTTTCAAACGGCCAACAGTACAACTTCCAGGTGAGGGCCGTAAACAGAGTCGGCGAAGGACCGGTATCCCAGGCAACCGCTGCACCCCACGCGGCTGCGGCCGCCCCGGGTGCGCCACAGAATTTCACAGCGACCCCA
>JAISLO010000302.1 GCA_031290815.1 Synergistaceae bacterium
ATCCTCACCCGCTTGGTCTCGATGGCCTGACAGCGCACGGACACGCGGCGCAGGTCCGACATGAGGTCCTGCAAATCGGAGAGGCGCCCGCCTTTGAGCGCCTCTCTCTGTTTGACGACAACAGTCAACAGCTCGGACAGAATTTCATCCTGCTTGTGCAGCGTGTCAGCCAGATCAGCCGATTTTTCAGACATCAAAGCTCGGTCTTGTTAATGCCGGCCCATATAAGACGACTCGCAAGCGCGTTGAGATCGGGCTCGTACGTGCCCTCCGCGACCCTTTTCCTCAAGTCGCTCACAAGGTCCTCACGCACGTCTGGAATTCTGTTCAGCTCGGCCGAAATATTGGCCATCTCACGGGCAAATGGACTGACCTCGAGATCGTCCGCGGCAACGGAGAACTCCTCCGTGTCCCAGCCGCTCCCCCGCTTCTGCTTCAGCGCTCCTACTCCGCCTACCCCTGTGACATTGTTGATCTTTTCAATCACTTAACTCACCTCTCTGGGTGGAAACATCTCGTTATAAATATTATCGGACGATGACACATCTCCTTTATAGCAGATTTAACCGAGCAATTCAAGAGCCCGATTCTAAAATCACAGGAGACAAGACCGCAAACTCCGTCCACACCCGCCAGGAAGCCACTTTCGCCCCTCTTAAATTTTTTTATTTTGGGTGAAAAAAATAGCGAGTGGTCAATGAAATTCTTCACCCAAGCGAAGTGCGGCAGAGCACCGTTGTCCTCCCGTGGCCTGAGCCGATCCCCGGTTCAGCGCTTCTCTTTGAGGAGTTCCGCCAATACCGCGCATTCCTCTTCTTTCTCTCTTTGTACAAGATGAAACAGCCCGTGATCGACGAAGTAGTTGATCTTGCTCTCCTCAACCCCTAAAATCTCCGCTACAGCCGAAACGCTGAGCGCTCTGCCGGGATTGTCCAGGATGAGATCCCTCGCCTTTTTGTATAGACGCTCCTCCTCGTCCCGACAGTCCGCGCAGATGGGCCTTTGTCCATTTGCATCCACGAAGGCTCTTCCGCAGAATGAACACTTCATTATATCCAAGGCCACAGAATCCACCCCCATACTGGCTTTCACCGGCCTCCTCTGCTCCAGACCGCCGCGCCCTTCACCTCCGCGCCAACCTTGCGCAGGGCGTCGCTCGCGGCGGCCAGTGTGCTTCCCGTCGTAAAAACGTCGTCTATCAACAAAACCGCCGACCTTGCCGCAACAGCCCTATTCACAGCCATTGCACCGGCCGGCAGCTGCCTTCCTCCGCCAGAGCTCCTGAGCGCCTGTCTCTCGACGTCGGCGTCCCATCGAAGCACTGGCCTGACCGGAATCCCCCAGACGGAGGACGCTCCCTCAGCTATTACCTCCGCTTGGTTGTACTCTCTCTCGCTACCGGCATGGAGCGGAACGGGAACCAAAAAGTCAGCGCGAGGCCTCGGCAGCCTCCTGCCCATGATTACGCCCATGTTCCTCGCCAGACTTCTTCCGTTCTCGTATTTCATCACATGTACTACATCGCGGCAGGCGCCAAAGTATTCGGTTGCCGCCCTGCACTCCGGACCGCCCGGATGCGCCGCGCATGGTACCGGTTGCCCGCAGGCCATGCAGAAGGCTTCATTCAGGCCCACGAGGGTCTCCATGCACTCCTCGCAGGCCAACTTGCCAAGCCTGCCGCAGATCGGACACGCCGTGGGCCAGATTATATGAATGAGGCTGTCTATCAGCTCCGCTATGCCTTGCCCTCCGCTCCGGCGCGCATCGACGCGGCCCTGTCGGTCATCTCCCATCTGGGAATCGGATCGAGGTCGGTCCTGCCCATGTGACCGTAAGCCGCAATCCTTCTGTACTGCGGAGTGCGGAGGTCGAGATCGCGAATTATAGCCGCCGGGCGGAAATCGAAGTGTTCGCGGACGAGCTCGGTTATCCTGTAATCAGGAATCTTCCCGGTTCCGTATGTATCGACCATTATGGACACCGGATTGGCGACGCCTATGGCATAGGCGACCTGTATCTGGCATCTCGCCGCTATTCCGGCGGCGACCACGTTCTTTGCCGCGTACCTCGTCATGTACGCCGCTGAACGGTCGACTTTCGTCGGGTCTTTGCCGGAGAAAGCGCCTCCGCCGTGCGGCACCACTCCGCCGTATGTGTCGACGATTATCTTTCTGCCCGTAAGGCCGGAGTCCGCGTGAGGACCGCCGAGGACGAAACGCCCCGTTGGATTGACGAGGATTCTCGGATTCCCGTCCTGAAGGCTCTCGGGTATCACCGGCTTGATCACGTGCTCGATTATGTCGGCCTCTATCTGATTTATATCGACCGCCGGGTGATGCTGGGCGCTGATCACTATGGTGTCCGCCCTGACTGGCCTCTGTCCCTCGTACTCCAGCGTCACCTGCGATTTTCCGTCCGGGCGCAGGTAGGGCAGGACGAGGTCCTTTCTCATCTTGGCGAGGCGGCGAGCCAGTTTGTGGGCGAGGCTTATCGGCGCCGGCATGAGCTCCTCAGTCTCGTCGCACGCATATCCGATCATCATTCCCTGGTCACCCGCGCCTATTCTTTCTATGTCCTCGTCGGCCATCTCGGATTCCCTGACCTCAAGCGCCCTGTCGACGCCGCGCGCTATGTCGGGGGACTGCTCGTCGATGGCTGTGACAACGGCGCAGGTATCGCCGTCAAAGCCATACTTCGCCCTTGTGTAACCCACCTCTTTTATTGTATTGCGCACTATCTTCGAGATATCGACGTACACGTTTGTGGATATCTCGCCCGTAACTACAACCAGACCCGTGCTGACCAGCGTTTCGCACGCAACACGTCCCCTTGGCTCCCTCTCGATAATCGAGTCCAGGATTCCATCAGAGATCTGGTCCGCGAGTTTGTCTGGGTGCCCCTCAGTTACTGACTCCGACGTCACAAGGTACCTTTCTTTGCTCATCGAACACACCTCCAGCTTTTTTCTCTCGTCTCCGAGAATATCAGTTATTTTTACACGAATTTAGAGATTGCGCAATATCCCTAGGAAAACTCTGAATAATAAATCTCCAGACCGCAATTTGACGATAAACCGGCGCTTCCCTAGCTGTATTCGATCGGTGCCCTCTGGAGGACCATCAGGCCCTCCCTGCTTTCGAAACCATGTCTCGCCAGGAACGGGACGAGACCGCTGGCATAGCAAGTTATCACAGGGACATCCTTCACGGCAGGGTGCGTCAGGGCGTAGTTCATCAGCCTGGAGCCTATGCCCTTCCCTTGATGATCGGGGTGGACGAGGACATCCCAGATGGCCCCCCGAAAGACGAAGTCGGTGAGCATCCGGCAGAACGCCACGAGCTTGCCTGAACAGCGCGCGGAGAAGCAGAGGTTCGACCCCTTCAGCATACGGTCTATCTGATCCAGCGACCTGCTCCTGCCCCAGTACGTGAACATATACAGCTCCTGCAGTTCCTTGGGGAGCACCGCGAGCTGGCTGTCATAAAACGCGTAATCCTCTGTCTTAGTCATCACCTTCGACGTCTCTGCGCGCATCCCGTTCTACAACCCCCGAATGTCCTTCCGTCCCGGCACGATTCCACCCTCGCCGCCGTCCTTCCGCCTCCACTGCATGAGGTTGCCGAGAACGCTGTGAAGGTCTCCGGCTCCCTGCTCCCCTGATATCTTGACTTGAAGAACCTGCCCTGTCCCACAGCGACTGCAAGTCCAGTTGAGGCGCGTAACTCCATCCCTGTCCGGTGTGCCGGCCAGTACCTTTGTCTCCCCGCAGATCTCACACTCCGCTATGACCATTCTACACCACTTCTTTCGACAATTAAAGATCGCGCTGTTATTGTATAAATCTGAAACAGAGGCCCTAAGCGACGTCAAACACCGCGATATCTATTGGTCTGGAACACCACCAACACTGCCTGCGTCAATCGGAACCGTTCTGATCTTCGCCGTTCCCCTGGCCTGTCCCCCGATGTCAGTTTGAAATCGGACCGGTTTGCCCATCGATCTCTATTCTGATATCGACAGGGCCCTCTGTATAAATATCGGCCGCCGCCATGAATCTGACCACCTTTGGAGTCTGCGTATCGTTTATTTTCTCGACCGCCTCGAAGAAGTCGACGGAGGCGAGGTTGCCTACGTTTCCCGTCAGAGGATTCGGCAGGACGCCGAGCGCCACCGCTCTCTCGTTGATCCGTTTCAGGAGGGTGTAAAGTATGTCGGCCGTGTCGTCCTGCCCGAGACCGCCCATTACCGTCTCCGTCATGAGGACATCGCCCATGCCGAAGATCCGCTTGCTGCCGAACACGCTCACGAGCCCCTCCACGGCCTGGCCCTCGACTACGTTCGAGAGCGCAGTGAGCCTCATCGCGCGTCTTCCGCCAGACGTCATGATCTCGGAAGCTACGGCGCGCCTGACGTCGTCGGTCAGGATGACGCTTATCGGCCCCACCGGGCTGGCGTAGGCAAACGAACCGCTTGCCCAGGAGGACTTCTCGGACAGGTATTTCTCGGCGGCGCGGATCAAGTTCGTCAAGGCGAGATCGACCGTCTCGGTGGTCACAGGCTCACCATCGGCGGAGGGTTCGACTGACGTCTGGGAGAGCAGTTCACCCTGGAGGGCTACGACCCTTTCCTTCTTCATGTCGGAGAGGCCCTTCTTCAACTGCTCCGTCTCGGTCCTGAGCAGTGCGACCGCTTTCTCGGTACGATCTTTCTCAATGCGCAGGGCGCCGAGCTCGTCGCTCAGCTCGCGGCGTTCGATGTCGAGGCTTCGCGCCGACGCCTCCACAAAGGACAGTTTATCCTGCGCGGCCCGCAGGTCATCAGAAGCGGAGAGGAGGGACGATCTCATCGATTCCAGGTCTGACCTCGCTCCCATCAGCTCGATCTCCATATCGTAAAGCTGACCCTGTCTGTCGCCCAGGTCTTTGTTGAGCGAGGCGATCTGACGTTCGAGGTAGCTCTGCCCGAACATAGCCGTGCGGATCGACTCGGACGTATAGCCGGCGACCGCGAGTGTGAGGATGGCGATGCCCATCCCCGTGAAAAGAGTTATTATCGTCGTCGTGTAGCGAGGGCGAAGACCGAAGAGGGAGATCCTCCTCCTGCCGATCCTCATGCCCATGATGTCCCCGACGTATGAGACCACGGCGCTTATCGATACTATGATCAGCAACAGGTGCCAGTTGAACTCCGAAGGGCTGAACCCCACAGGCCCCACCTCCAGGATGCGATCACTACCTTATAACTCTATCACGACTTGCCGGCTTTACCATGAATAAAACTACATATTTTTTATCGCCCGTCCTCCCGAAACGCGTGAGACGCCAGGATGATCGACTCGGACGAAAAAACGCCGCGGTACTCCACGGGGTACTCATGGACGCCGTCGCGGTCGCGGTACGACAACGCTTTCCCGGCGATCTGCTTTCCATCTTCGAGCGTCAGACGCCCTGATTCGCGCAATACCGCGCTCTCCAGCCGCGTTCCGCATGAGCAGGGCGATCCCTGAGCGGGCTGAGAGATGTCGGCTATGGGCGGATCGAAGTCTCTGCCGTGACAACAGCCCTTTATGTGATATCCGGAACGGTTTGCCCCGACGACCGTGTTTTTAGACCCCCTGACGCTCGTATCGCATACCAGGACGACGCTGTCAGGAAGCCTGACGGGACCGCAGTAGCCCGCGACCTCCCCTATCATCTCGTGCAGCTCGGCCTTATTAGCCGTCCGGAGCCCGGTCAGGCCGCGATCACGCGCCAGCCATGCGGACAGTTTGTTCATGCTCACGTTGAAATCGCCTCGGACGAACGACGCCACAGGGTGACCTCGGCCCGATTCATCGAAGGCAATGTACAGCATCGCCTTCAGCGTTCGTTCCACGCTGATCCCGAGCTGGGCGCAAAGCTCCGCGATCGTGTTGGCCCCGGGCGTCTCGATGTCCTCCAGGGGTTCTTCCGGTTCCGCGCCTCCCGGCTGTTCGACGTCGTATCCCAGTGGGGAATCGGGCAGAAACAACCTGCCGCATCCCGGACAGACAAACCCCGGCCTCGAGCCGAGCGCGCCAGCCTCAGACAAGGAGAGGAGGACGGACGCCGTCCCTCCTTCAGGGAGAATCTCTTCGACGAACGAAAACCCGCTTTCCTCCGGCAGCTCGGTGAGAACCGATCTCTTTACGGCGTCGATCCTGGATACCGCTTCATCCTTCCCCGGGCTCCAGCCCAATACGAAGAGATCCCTGCCGCGCTCGTCAGAGAACGAGGTTGCGCTGTCGCCCCATTCGCGCACGTATCTCTCCGCCAGAGAGAAGACCGCGGCGTCGTTGCCGCAGTCGACATTCTGCACACCGGCGCCGCGGAGCATCGCCGATTTGAGGCGGGAGACCAGTTCTCTCCTCAGTCTATCGCCCTCCGGCAGGAGCAGCAATTCATCGCTTTTCGCGTTGTACGCGGCCAACCCTGCCTTGACCAGTTCGATAATTCCCCGATCCTTGACCTTGGCCGGCCGGTTTTCGCTCAAAGGCGCCAATACCGCATATTCCCTCAAAATAAGTCCCCTCCAGTTTCTTTGTCTCAACCCTGACTCGTGCCCAATAGAGCGTTGACGGCGCATCCGACGGCGTATGAAAACCGTTGTTAAAAAGCTGTCGAAAACAGGCGCTGAGGTACGTCCGAACAGATAATACCTTACCGGCGAGACGCGGTTGTTATGAATCAAACAAATTGGTGGTCATATTTGGGCAATACCACAAATAATTCATTCTCATAAGCCGTCTCCAGTCTGCTTTTAACGCTTCAAGCACAGAGTATATCACAGACAAACCACAACTCGCGGATATTTGCGGATATTTTATGAACTCAACTTTCGCAGTAGCTCAACAGTGTCTATGGTCTTGAAAACTCAATAAGAAACGGCATAAACAGATGGGATATCGAGCGGATAAGTACCTTGTATGGGTTGTGTGGTACGCGACGTGCCGTGTGGGCGTTGTATGGGTTGTGTGGTCGGTAGGGGCGAATAATTATTCGCCCCTACACCCTCATCAACATTTGGCTGTCTGCTATTTCTCCGAACAAACATTCCCGATTTTTTTCGCAAATCGTAATAAAATAGGCGCCGTCGGCTGAATAATCATATCCCTCCAGACGTACGGAACGGCGATGGTGAACATTCGGATTATTCGGCTCGCCATAGTGTACATAGTATGCGTAAAATTTCGCGGCCGCCTTGGCGGTAGGACGACCGCGTGGTACAATACCTGACTTTGGCAGTTAATGAAGGAAATAAAGGGTGTAAAACATTGCAACGCAACAATTTATGCAGTTTCAAGATTGATTAAAAGTTGTAGTGAATAAGCCCTTTCTAGCGTTACCTG
>JAISLO010000303.1 GCA_031290815.1 Synergistaceae bacterium
GCGCGGCGGAGGAGATGGGGCTCGATGACGATCTTGTGGAGATATTGAGCCATCCGGAGAGGTCCATGTGCGTGTCGCTGCCGGTCGTAATGGATGACGGCAGCGTGCGCGTGTTTGAAGGGTATCGGGTCCAGCACTCGACGGCTCTCGGACCAGCAAAGGGCGGATTCAGATACCATCCGAACGTGGACCTCGAGGAGTGCGAGGCGCTTGGCAGCCTCATGACATGGAAGTGCTCCCTGGCCGGAATCCCTTACGGCGGGGGCAAGGGAGGCGTTTCGTGTGATCCGTCCGAGCTCTCCATGTCCGAGAAGGAACGCCTGACGCGCACATTTGCGGCGCGCATCGCTCCGATTGTCGGCGAGTGGACCGACATTCCCGCGCCTGACGTCAATACCGGCGCTCAGGAGATGGTGTGGTTCATGGACACGATCAGCAAGATGCGCGGAGGGCTCGAGCCCGGCATCGTCACCGGCAAGCCGATTTCTATATGGGGATCCAGGGGACGGACCGCGGCGACGGGCGTCGGCGTCGCAACCTGCATCATGGAGCTTCTCAAGTCGGAAGGCGTAGACGTTAAGGGAGCGCGCGTGATAGTGCAGGGCTTCGGCAACGTCGGCACCTACGCGGCGCTCACGATGTCGAAATTCGGCGCGAAGATCGTCGGCATCTCCGACATTACCGGAGGATACTATGCCCCGGGCGGCATCGACATTCACAAGGCGTTCGAACACGTCAGCTCAAGCCCCAAAAGAACGCTCGAGGGCTTTGAACAGCCTGGACTGAACAAGATCGACGGAGACGACATCCTAACGCAGGACACGGATGTGCTGGCCCCATGCGCTCTGGAAGGCGCGGTGAACGTGAAGAACGCCGCGAACGTCAAGGCGAAATATATCGTGGAGGGCGCTAACGGCCCCATCACTCCGGAGGCGGATGAAATCCTCAGCGGGAAGGGCATCATCGTTGTTCCCGACTTTCTCGCCAACTCGGGCGGCGTAATAGGTTCATACTTCGAGTGGGTGCAGAACCTGAACGGTTTCTTCTGGACGGAGGAGGAGTATAACCATCGGCTGATTCCGATAATGACCGACAACTTCTACAGGGTGTGGAACTACTCTCGCGAATATGGAGAAAAAATGAGGCGGGCCGCCTTCCTCGTGGCTATAAAACGGGTCGCCGACGCTGTCAAAATGAGGGGATCTTTCCTATAAATCAAGAATGGCCGATTCATCGCCAGAGGCCTGATTTGCAGCCGGAAGGGATGTCGATGGGAATGCGCGGGAGCGTGACGATAGGCGGGCTTCAATTCGGAGGCGGAGCGCCGGTTCGTGTCGAGAGTATGCTTAAAAGCCGTCTCGATGACACCGAATCTTGCTTTGCGGAGTTGGAGGGGCTAAGCGCATCCGGATGTGAGTTAGTGAGAGTCGCGTTTCCATCGGCAGATCTTTCCGAGAGGCTGAAGGTCCTCGTATCCGGGACGAAGATCCCGATCATGGCCGACATCCACTTCAATCACACTCTTGCGCTGACCGCGATCGAGTGCGGATGCGAGTCCATAAGGATCAACCCGGGCAACATGAGCGGCAGGCAAGGGCTCTTGTCAGTCATCGAATCCGCCAAAACCAACGGGGTGGTCATAAGGATAGGGGCAAACGGAGGTTCGCTGAGCGGCAAGCAGATCGACGCCTGCGGCGGGGACAGGGCCGCGGCTTTGGTGCTGGCTGTCGAGGAGCAGCTGACACCACTAATGGAGAGCGGGTTCGACGACATCATCATTTCCGCGAAGTCAACATCCGTGGAGGAGACCCTGCTTGCCAACACCATACTCTCCGGCAGGTACGCATATCCGATGCACATCGGCGTGACAGAGGCCGGTTCGGGTTTGGACGGCACGGCGAAGAGCGCGGTGGGGCTTGGAATCCTCCTGGCGCAGGGCATTGGCGACACGATGAGAGTGAGCCTGACCGGCGACTCGAGGACCGAGGTCGAGGTCGCGTACATGATTCAGAGCGCTCTGGGATTGAGGAAGCGGAGGGTGAACCTCATAAGCTGTCCCGGATGCGGCAGGAGACGAGTCGACGTCGTCTCCTTGGTGGAGATGACAACGGAAATTCTGGCGGAGATAGAGGCGAGGGGAGAAAAACTGCCCGAGGGGCTGGATGTGGCAGTCATGGGCTGCGAGGTGAACGGCCCAAAGGAGGCCGCCGCCGCCGACATCGGCGTCGCCGGAACTCAGGGCGGATATGTGTTGTTCAGCCGTGGAAACGTGATTGCAACAGGGGAAATGAACGACCTAAAGGCCGCTCTCGCGTCGTGCATCGAGGAGTTCATTTGACGTCGCAGGCGTTGACGATTTCATGGCGCGCAAAACGTTCGAGGAGAGTCAACATCTGCGATGACCGCTTTTTTTACTCGGCCTGTCACCGCAGGTTCCTGCCAAGTTCCTCCGCGCGCCTGAGCCAGTCGCCCTTTTCGTTTATGGCCCCGGCGTCGTATACGCCGTACGCGCATACCTCGCCCGCTATCTCCCATCCGCAGTAAGAACAGGCCAGCTCGAAGGTTTTCCTCAGGCCGCCGAAACAGCTCTCGTCATTGTCACCGGCGGTGGAGAGCAGTATTGCCCTGCGCCCTCTTATGTCGACCTTGCTGTTCTTGTGAAAATACGGGAGAAGTCTGTCCCAGGCCTGTTTGATCTGAGATGTCCAGGAGAAAAAGTAAAGGGGCGAAGCGAAGACTATCACGTCGGCTCCGTCCAATGCCTCGTACACTTCTTTCATGTCGTCGTTCAGGAAACAGTGAGTGCCGTTGCTCCAACATCGCCTGCAGTCAATGCAGCCGGCGATTCTGAGACCGTGCATCCTGATATTCTGAGTCTTGTACCCGGCTTCGGACGCGCCCCGCGACAAAGCCGAGGCAAGCAGTTCGCTGTTTCCGCCTCTCCTGGGACTGCCAAGGATCACGGTGATCTTTTGTGACATGATTCACACTCCCCTATTTTTCTCAAGGAGCCATCATGATACTGTCAATATATCCGAAAGTCAAGAAATGTAAAGTACGATGCGTCTGCCCTGCAGTTGCAGTAATACGTATTTACGGTCTCTTTTTTTTGTGCTATTCTCGTATTTATTGAGAAAATGCTGGTTGATAAGCGCTGATTGAATTGATAAAAACAAAAATTTATCAGTTACGGAACGCAGGTTCTTATGATGATTTAAAATCTTTACCATTCGGGCCTCTAACATTAAATCAGCCTTTTCTTAAAAATTTTCCCGAAAGGATTGTCAAGTCATGATGAAGAAAACCTTCGGATACATAGCAGCCATTTTGCTGGTTTTAGCGTGTACATTTCCAGCCGCCGCGAAAAACTCGTTCGCCGCTGCCCCGCTTGCGGCCGACTTTTTGGAGTATCAGCGCGAGATTTCCTCCTCCGGCAAGGCCGGGACATTGTCCGGCCCAGGGGGTTACATACCGTCGCCGATCGATCTCTCGCACCTTCGGAGCGCGGATTACTCGTCACAGGGGAGGGGAGCGGTCGTCCTGCCTCGGAAGTTCGACCTTCGGGAGCATAACGGCGTGACGCCAGCCGGCAATCAGGAGAATTACAGCGTTTGCTGGGCGTTCACCTCCATGGGTTCACTCGAATCGACATACCTCAGAACCTCCGGAAAAGCCTTGGACCTCTCGGAACTCCATATCGCAAGCGCCGCGTTCAACGATTCCCAGCCTTTTGACGGAGGCGTGAGCGACGGGGGATACGACAATCACTCCGTTGCGGTGCTTGCGCGCTGGGACGGTCCGGTGCTTCAAAGCGACATCCCGGGCGGCGGAATGCCAACTGGGCCTGCGTCGGCGTACAAGGACAGGCTTCACCTGGAGAACGCGTATTTCCTCGCCTTTCAGTTCCTTCCCGTTTTTCAGAGGTCGACCGATGACGTGAGAAAGAGGCTCATATACGAGCGCGGGGGAATATCCGTCGGCTTGAAGGTCGATTCCGCATCGGAAAATTCCCCTTACTACAATAAAATTACAAACGCCTGGTATTTCAACGGCCGGGAGACGAGACCGAATCACGCCGTCCTGTTGGTTGGCTGGAATGACGACTTCCCCAGGACAAACTTCAGTGCTGGCAATATGCCGAGGGGCAACGGCGCTTGGCTCGCAAAAAACAGTTGGGGACGGGGGTTCGGCGATGACGGGTTCTTCTGGATATCCTACGAGGATCTCGGCGTCGGAGACGGCACAGTCTATCTCGCCGGAGAGAGCGACAACTACGATATCAACTACGGCTACGACCACCTTGGCTGGTGCAATTCGATCGGGCAGGATTATCCCTACAGCGATACGGCGTGGATGGCCAACTTATTCAGGTCCAGCGGTTACAGGGAGACGCTCGAGGCGGTCTCATTCTACACCACGTCGAACGGAGCGAGTTACGAAATATACGTGTACACAAATATAACGAACTTATCCAACCCGACCGGCGGCATTCTGGCTGCGCCTGTTCAAGCCGGGACGGAGGAGTTCTCGGGATATCACACGGTGAAGCTGAAACAGTCAGTCAGCCTGTCTGCAAACACCACGTTCTCCGTCGTCGTGAAGATGACGACTCCTGGATTCAACTTCCCGATACCAGCGGAGCTCAAGATGGAAAATTATTCCTCGAAGGCAGTGATAGAAAGCGGGGTCAGCTTCATCTCCTTCGACGGAAAGTCGTGGGAGGACACAGGGGTGGGCAACGCGAACGAAAACGGAAACGTGTGCCTCAGGGCGTTCACGAGCACGACAGGGCCCGTGGATTCGCCAATCTACACCAACCCAAACAACCCAATCTACATCAACCCCAATAACCCAATCTACACCGACCCAAACAACCCGATCTACATCGACCCTAACAATCCTTCGCCAACACCCGTTCTTCCTCCGGAAAACATCGTTCCGCCTCAGGGCGGCTCCTCCGCCAGCAATTCGGGCGGCGGCGGATGTTCCTCCGGGGCGGGCGCGTTTGCGGCGCTCATTGTGTTGGGCATAATCGCCATAGTGCGTCACAGATCCCTCATCTGCTGATCATTCTTCCCAACCCCGGAGAGCCGGCGAACTTCAGCCGGCTCTCCGGGTCATTGGCGTCACCCCAGTATGTCGTAGCCCTGATCCTCAATTTCTGATTTGATTCTGTCCAGCGGGCTTTTGCTGGGATCGTGCGAGACGGTCACGGTCTTTGATTTCAGATCGACCGACACGTCCTTCACGCCGGCAAGCGCTCCGACCGCCTTCGTAATTGCCTTGACGCAGTGTTCGCAGGACATTCCGTCCACGTTCAGTACAGCTTTCTCCATATCGGCGCCCCCATTCCTATTTTGACTGCCTCAAACCGCCGGAAACAAGATCGCGGGCCGGGCCTCACGGTTCTTTTGAAATCGAATCGTTATCACTTTCTGGGAAGGTAGGTGTAAAAAAGCACCGATTGTTCAAGCTGAGGCTCGCTGCTGAACATCACATTCGCATCGGTGAACCTCCACATGTAGTCATCACCTACCCTTGCCGTTTCCTTGCCATACGTATTCAGGGCTTCTTTCAGAAGGGCGGCCTCGTTATATGGTCCCTTGGCGATAAGCGAGCCCCTTGTGAGCTTGTTTCTGACAAAGACGTACTCGATGGAATCCAACTTCACCCTGCCAAAGAGTTTTACGTCATCGCTCCTGATATATACCGCCATATCTCCATCCTCAGAGCGGTAAGTCTCCGAGAGGCCCGCCACTGAACTGACGTCCTGTCCCCATTTGACGCCCATGAAATCCTGCGGCTCCAGAACCGGATCCGCGAGGTATTCCTCCGCGCATCCCTCCAGGGCTGTCAGAAACACCGCGAGGACAATCAATAAAATTTTCCTGGCCATATTCTTTTTCTCTAACCTCTCTTCTTGCCGGGATGCATTGTGCCTGACGCATCAAACCGCGCAGATCGACAGCATCAGCAGTTCTCCGAGAACGGCGGCGGCGCCCAAAACATCCCCGTTCGTTCCGCCCATTATACCATTCGACCAAAACGCCAAAGTACCTCCGGCCAGGCAGACCACGGCCATGCCTAATGGCGCGTGCAGCGGGGCTAAGGCCAGAAGCGGGCACGCCGCTAGAAGCGAGAGCAGAAGGCACCGGCCGTCAAAGTTCCTCACTATATCGTGTGCTATGCCGAAGTCCCACGGATAGCGGCCTGTATATGCCGCCGCCGCGCACGCGAGCCGCCCTATGCCGCCCGCCAGCGCGCATGAGGGCATCCATATTCCGGGGTCTATCGACGAGAGCAGCGACGCGCGAATCGAAATCGCAGTGACCACTCCCGCAACCCCATACGAACCGGTATGCGGATCCTTCATCACGGCCCTCATCTCAGGTCCTCTTTTTCCGGATCCAACCGCGTCACATACGTCGCTCCAGCCGTCTATATGAAGCCCCCATCCAAGCGCGACGTATATCCCGCAGGCAATCCACGCGCAGGCTGTGTGCGGAAGCGCCAGCGAAAGAATCCACGCCGGCAGTGCGGCAACGGCGCCAAACAATCCGCCTGCGATCGGAATTACAACCAACGTTCCGGCCGACAATTCAGACGCATCCCTCGGATACAGCTCCGCGGGAAGAGGTATTCGAGTGATGAAAGTCCACATCACAGCAACCCGCCGGCCAAACGTCCCCAGAAAACTCACATCGGCCTCCTCTTGGGTTCAGAAAATATGACCAGTGGACTCATCTCCACCAGAAAACGCGGATTTAGCATCAATAAAACGGATAGGTTCCGCTTCGCTCGATCAATCAACGTTTTTCCAGCCTCCCTTCATCCACATCGGCAGCCCGGCTGCCATAAACGCAACGCTGCCGGCAAATCGGGCCGCGATCTGATTCGCTCGCCCTTGAACATCGCGGAAGCGTCTGCCTTGCACAAAAGGTGGCACCAGGCCCAAGCCGACCTCGTTGCTGACGACTATCAGCCGGCGCCTCTCCCCACATGCGTCATAAGCGGCAAATCCAGCAAACAGACGCTCGACGCGGGCCAGGATCCTGCTCTCCTCCGCCAGCCATGCGTCCTCGCAGTCGCTCTCGGACAGGGGGGACGCGAGGAACAATCTCGACAGATACATAGTCAGGCAGTCCAGCAGAAGTGTTCCCCTCATTTCAGCGATTTCATCCGGCAGGGACTCCATCTCTCCCTCCCAAGTCAGCCAATCCGCAGGCCTGCGATCCCTGTGGAGTTTTATCCGTGCCTCCATCTCCGCATCCCTCGAATCGGCCGTCGCTATGAACGTGACAGCGCCGCCAGCCTCGCGGGCCAGCGCCTCCGCGAAAGAACTCTTCCCGCTTCGCGCTCCGCCAAGGATCAGAGTGATATCCGTTTCCAGGTCCATATCCACACCATCAACCCTCTTATCTCAAAGCATAAAACTTGAATCTTCGGGCTTTTAGTTAGGGATCTGATTACTGCTCCTTGCTCAACAGCGGCCTCATGCTTCGGATGCTCGCTCCAATGGTCGACGAGTTGTGCAGCAGTGCGGATGTCGTCGGAGTTATCGCTCCGAACAGTCCCAGTGCCAGCAGCGCCGAATTAACCGCCACTATGAACGTGTAGTTGCTGTGGATCAGCCTCATCACGCCGGTCGAAAGTTTTCGCGCGGTCACAACCGAGTCGAGGTTGTTGCGGGTCAAGACCACGTCCGACACCTCACGCGCGATATCCGCGCTCTCCTTCATCGCAATGCCGACGTCGGCCACGCTGAGGGCTGGCGAGTCGTTTATGCCGTCGCCTATCATAATCACGCTGGCCCCATCGTCGCGCAGTTTCTGAATGTAGGCCGTCTTCTGCTCAGGGAGCAGCCTTGCCTCGAAGTGATCTATGCCAAGCTCTGCCGCCACGTGTTCGGCGGTGTTGTAATTATCGCCGGTCAGCATAACTATACGCTTTATCCCCTCCTCGCGCAGTTCGCCTATGACGCGGCGAGCTTCCTCGCGAAGGGGATCCTCTATGCCTATAACGCCGGCGAGTTCGCCTCCGATCGCGAGATAAAGATGCGAGCAGCGGCGGGGGAGGTCATCTATTATCGCGGACTGTTCGGCGGTCTTGGGCGTTCTCTCGTCCTCGAAGACGAAATGATCGCTGCCTATTATCACGCGCTTGTCATTGATATGCGAGACTATGCCGTGCGCCACGGCGTATTCGACCTCCGCGTGATCCTCGCGGTGCTTGAGGTTTTCCTCCTCCGCGCGTCTTACCACGGCCCTGGCTATCGAGTGCGGGAAGTGCTCTTCCAGACACGCCGAAGTCCTGAGCACCTGTTTGCGGGAGTAGCCCTCGAATGGAATGACGTCCGCCACAGTCGGCGACGCTACCGAGAGCGTGCCGGTCTTGTCGAAGACGACTGTGTCGGCCTCAGCGATTTTCTCGAGGATGCGGCCGCCCTTGGCGACTATTCCGTGACGCGTACCCTCCCTCATTGCGGAGAGAATGGCCAGGGGTGTCGAAAGCTTGATCGCGCACGAGTAGTCGACCAGCAGCGCCGATGTCGCTTTCCGGATGTCTCCTGACACGAGGTACACCAGTCCGGCCAGCATGAAACTGTACGGAACGATGTTGTCGGCGAGTTCTTCGGCCCGCCCTTGAATCTCCGCCTTCATCCCCTCGGATTCGTCGATCATCTTCACGATTCGGTTGATCCTGGTATCGCTGTCGTACGCCGTCGTATGAATCAGCAGTTCGCCGTCCTCGACCAGGGTGCCGGCAAACACGGAAGTGCCAGGGTACCTGTGAATCGGAAGAGGCTCGCCAGTCATTATCGCCTGATTTACACTGGCCTCTCCCCGGATGACCTTTCCGTCGACCGGTATTACGGAGCCAGCCCGGACTACGACGTCGTCGCCAACCGCAAGCTCGCCGGGCGTGACCTGTACCTGGACTCCGTCACGCTCCACCCAGAAGAAACCTTCGTTCAGCGCCAGCCCCTCCGCGAGCCGCCTCTTCGATCTCTCCCTCGTCCAGTTTTCGAGCACGTCGCCAAACGTCAGGAGGGTCATTATCGTGGCCGCCGCCGTGAAATCCCCGAAGAATATGGAGACCCCTATTGCGGATGCGTCCAGGACCGACACGTCCAGCCTGCGGGCAATCACCGACTTCAGCCCGCGGACAAGAAACGGTATGAATCGTACGACGTTTACGGCGACGCGAATAGCGAACGGAAGGAACGAGTTTATCACGCTTCTCCCGAGCAGGACAATCGCGCTCGCCGTTATACTGCCCTCGTTCCGCAATGCGGGCGCCGACTCGCCTTCGAGGTATGACCTGTCGAGGAGCCCAACAGCGGACAAAATGCCCTCCCTCGCGCCTGCATGAAACGTTATGAGCACGCTCCCGGTCAGATGATTTGCCGCAACATTATTGACTCCATCCTGCATCCTGAGCAGGTACTCAATTACGCGCGCCTCTTCATTAGAAAAGGACATGCCTACACTGCGCAGACGAATGCGGCCTGGGAGCTCGTGCACTATCGTGTATTTCATTATGGACGCGGATGATCTCCGGGCTATGCCTCGGAGCCGCCCTCCTCTTCGCAGCCGCAGCTGCAGCCCTCGGAGCTCAGGTCCTTCGCCTCGGCGATTATGTCGTCCACGCCCTCTTTTGCGAGAGACAGCGAGTACGCCACGCTGTTCTTCAGCTTTATGCCCTTGCTAACAAGGGACACGCAGGCACGCCGCCCGCAGCCGCTGGTCAGGGCCGCATAGGCTGCCCCTCCGAGAAAAAAACCTGCCGCCAGTATTGCCGCCTTTTTCGTGTCGAAATTCATTAAATTTTTCCCTCCTAATGTTTTGCGTTATTGCAGAAATTTTGCCTGAGGATCTACAAACAGAAAGCGCAAGGGCTGTAAGACGTGCCTATTTAATCATAATAAACTGATTTGTCAAGAAAGACGGGACGGGTTTATGTGTACATAACTTGGCGCCACCTGGCTCTCAATGAAGGGCGGGCGGATGGATACAATCAGAATCGACGGAGGGCGGCAAAATGCCGCCCTCCGGTCTTTCTACTAGTATTGGAGCGATAGGATGTCCCGCTCATTCAACCCGGTTATGTCAACGATGTCGCTAATAGGCATTCTGCGGGCAAGCATTTTACGCGCGACATCAAACTTGCCCCTTGCCTCGCCCTCAGCCCTGCCCCTTGCCTCGCCCTCAGCCACTGCCACTTCTCGCCGTACCGCCTCGTCCATCAGATAAAGTTCCCTCGCCTCGCATATCATCCTCGTCCGCTCGTCCTCGCTGAGCTGCTTCAGG
>JAISLO010000304.1 GCA_031290815.1 Synergistaceae bacterium
GGGGAGGCTATGTTGAGACGAAGCATGTAGAGTATCGCCGCAAGCCCTACCGTCGCGCCGCAGATGACGAAAGCGGCGATCTTATAAAATTTCACGTTGTGGCCCGAAAGGCGAACCGCCTCTTCGTTATTTCCTATAGCGTATATCATCCGTCCGAAGACGGTTTTTTTCAGGATAAAATGTCCGAAGAGCACCAGCAGTACGGCGACTACGAATATGAGCGGTATTCCAAAATACGACACGGTCCCGACCGCGTTAAACTCCTTTGGGAACGAGTATATCGTGCGCGAGTTGCTGACCTGAAGCACCGCGCCGCGGGCTATGTTCAACATGCCGAGCGTCACGACGAAAGAGTGAATCTTCCACCTCTCGGACACCCAGCCGTTAAATAGGCCGCAGGCCATGCCTGCGATCATGGATATGAGCACCGCGAGCGTCACCGCCAGGCCCAAGGGCAGGGATTCCTTGGTTATCGTCAGCCCGGCCAGGATGGTGCAAAGCGCGAGCACCGAGCCGACCGAAAGGTCAATCCCTCCGAGAAGTATGACAAACGTCATTCCGACGGCAATGACCGTGTTGATGCTTATTTGGGTGAATATGTTCGAAATGTTGTTCATCGAGGCGAACGCCGGCACGAAGACCGAGAACAGAAGACAGAGCGCTAAAAGAACTATTCCTATTCCCGCCTCGTTCAGCAGCAGGTACGCCATTTTCTTAGTATCCATTATACCGGACCTTCCTTCATCATGCGCTAACAAGTTTAGATTTTCTAATCAGGCGAAGACGCGATCATGATCACGATACCCTGTACGCGTATCTCAAAATGTGCTCCTGCCCAAAATCTTGCCGCAATACCTCTCCCGACACCTGACCTTCCGAGAAGACGACGATCCTGTGACAAATCCCCATCAGCTCGTTCAGATCGGAGGATATGATGAGTATACCCTTTCCCTCGGCCAAAAGACGCCATAACAACAGGTATATCTCATATTTCGCCCCAACATCTATGCCGCGCGTCGGTTCGTCGAAGATGAGAACCTTCGCGTCACGGAATATCCATTTCGCCAGGACGACCTTCTGCTGATTGCCCCCGGAAAGGTTTCTCGCAAGCTGGGCCACCGACGGCGTCTTTATGCCTAGTTCGTCCGCGAAGCGGATAGCGTTGTTACGCTCCTCCTCATGATTTAACAGACCGCGGTGCGACACCTTGTCCAGGGCGGCCAGGGAGATGTTTGAACTTACCTGCATGTCGAGGATCAGCCCCTGTGATTTCCTGTCCTCGGTCAAAAGGCAGATGCCGTGGCCGACCGCATCCTTTGGGGACCTGATGTCAAGCTCGACGCCGTTCAGCAGGACTTGACCTCCCAGCTTCGAGTCCGCGCCGAATATCGCGCGAGCCGTCTCCGTCCTCTTCGAGCCCACAAGCCCGGCTATTCCGAGTATCTCTCCTTTTTTCAGGGAAAATGATATCTCGTGTTTGCTCGCCGCGATGCGGAGTTTTCTTACCTCCAGCAAGGGATCGTCGACCGGGTGAGGTTCGTCCATAAAGGGATATTCCGAGTCCATCTGTCGCCCCACCATCATGGAGACGATCTGATTGATCTTGACCTCATCCGTTTTCCGCGTTCCGACAAATTCTCCGTTGCGCAGTACGGTCACCCTGTCGCCTATCTCGTAGATCTCGTTGAGATGGTGAGAGATATAGATCACCGTCAACCCCTGCCGCTTCTCCACTCTAATGATATCAAAAAGCCGCGATATTTCGCTGGGAGACAGCTTAGCGGTCGGTTCGTCGAGGATGAGGACCCTGCATCTTGACGATATGGCCTTCGCTATTTCCACGAGCTGCATCTGAGCTACTCCAAGAAGCTCCACCGGCGCCGAGGGATCGACATCGAGACCGACCCGCCTCAATACGTCCGCGGTATCGCTGTACAGCTTCTTCTTATCGACGACGATTCCTTTGCGCGGCAGGTTATCGAAAAAGATGTTTTCAGCCACGGAAAGGTAACTGAGCAGGTTGAACTCCTGATATACGACGCGAATACCAGACTCCATTGCGGCTTTGGGGTTTTCCGGATTGTATGGAGCGTTGTCGAGATAAATTGTTCCGCTGTCTGGGGTGTAGATTCCGCACAGTATTTTTATGAGGGTGGATTTGCCGGCGCCGTTCTCCCCTACCAGAACGTGAACCTCTCCCTTTTTGATATCCAAAGAAAAATCCGAAAGCGCGCGAACGCCTGGGAAGTTCTTTGATACGCCTTGTATTGAAATGATATTGTCGGTGTCCATTGTTTGGTATGTATGCCTCCCGGCGGTTATTTTATCGTTTAGCCGCGGACAGAGCCGTTCATGTCCGCGGCCAAATCATACTGCCGCGTTTCCTGAAGCCGGATATCCCGCTCTCTATTTAAGATCGTCGATCGTGATTACTTTGCCGGGCGTCTCGATCCAGCCCGAGAATTTCTCGCCGTTCTTAATCCGGAAACCGATCTTGATGGCTTCGATTGCGTTCTCAGCGCCGAACTGATCTATGGTGCAGACGATCTTTCCCTCCTTGATCATGGCCTTGGCTTGATCCTGGTTGTCGTAGCCCGAGATCAGAATTTTTCCGCCCAGGCCGGCGGCTTCGACCGCCCGCACCGCTCCGAGGGCCATGCCGTCGGCAGCCGTGATGACTCCCTGAACATCCGGGAATCTTGTAAGCAGGTTCGTCATGACGGTGTTCGCCTCTTCTATCTCCCAGTGAGCTGTCTGGTCGGCGAGAACATTCAGTTCGCACTCTTTTACCGCGCGCAGGAAGCCCTCCTGACGCTGCCTTGCGTTATCGGCCCCCGGGCTGCCTTCGAGGAGGATCACCTTCGCTCCCTTGCCGAGTTTTTCTCCCATGTATTTGGCGACCATGTAAGCGCCCTTCTCATCGTTGGGGCCCACATAGAGGAAGTCCTCCGGAAGCCCGTTGGCCTTGAGGGCTGCCGACTCGAGCTTGTTGTCAAAGTTGACCACCACTATGCCAGCGTCTATCGCTTTTTTGACGAAGGGCGCAATTCCCGCCGAGTCGGCAGGTGCGAGTACCATGACGTCGATCTTCCGCGCTATGAAATTCTCGATGGCGCTGATTTGTGTGTCGATATCGGTTTCCGAGTTCATTCCAACCGGAACAAGTTCGAAAGTGCCGTCCTGTTCAGCCCATTTCCGAACGCCCTCTTCCATCTTCTTGAAGTGTTCGTTAGACAGCGATTTCATTACGAGTCCCACGACGGGCTTTTTGTCGGCGGCTAAGGACATTCCGCACAACCCCATCAACAGACCAGCCGCTATGACCACAGCCAATAGTTTCTTCATAATCATTCCTGACCTCCCTGTAAGTTTTTCTAATTTTAGAGCCAAATTAATAACCGCAGGCACCTGTTACCTCGAAACGTACTTTTGCACGTCAAGTCAAGTCGCCGCACCTCCAATCACTTGCAACTTCCCTCCAAAGCGTCACTAAAAAGCCTGATTCAATGCCAGAGGTCTAAAGGGTGAAGACTTGAACCCTGACGTGGCCTGCATCCCAAAACGGACAATTTGATTTTATCTGTAATCAGCGCTCCCTGAAATCTGCCACATGATTGACTGTTTCACTGATGATTTACACGATACTATCACAAAAAGGGCGGATATTGTCAATAGCTTCGGAGCGCATGTTCGGTCCAGCCCGCTTAAAAATCCCAAAATGCCAAATAAAATTTGATTCTAACTGAATTTGGTCAAAAATGCCAATTATATTTCATATAAACGACGTAATTACTTTTCGTAATGCAATACTGAAGGCAGGGTATAAAGTTCCGGACTTCGGGATCCGATATTAGTGTATAGAGCATTGTAGGCTGTTCTTCATAGATTAGCGGCATCCTCCCTTGGGTAAGGCGGGTGCCGCTTTTTGAGTGCAGGGTTCTTCAAGTGCGGCGGCCCGGTTCGAGCCGTAAGCCAAACATCCTTGACAGTCATATTGAGAAAATGACCTCGTCCGCCTTCTGGTGTGGTATATTACCTCTGTGATGGTACTTCATGAGCATTTTGGAGGTGTTTGAGGTGAAATCAAGCGCGGGAAATCGTTACGAGGGCGCAGTGTTGA
>JAISLO010000305.1 GCA_031290815.1 Synergistaceae bacterium
ATCGCGACTTCCAAATCACGCAAGACAGTTTCAAGTGCAGGCAGTTCGGACGACAAATGCGCCCAACGATTGTGAACTTCAAACATTTTATCAATAGTCGAAATGTCCATCCCATGAATAAAACCTCGACCGCGCAACTCATTTTTGTTGCGTGAAAGTACGCGTAACAAAACATCTAAATCAAGCGTATGAATGTTCGAGGAGTCACTTGTATCTATGCGTCTGCACTGCTCGTCTGACAAGCGCTCAACAACGCCCTTACTCCACCATTGCTTGTCATACACCTTTGGCAGACACCATTCGAGCCATTTCGCCATTTTTAAGGCGCAAGTGTTCTGAATCTCAGCTGTCTTACCGATTATCATTTGATATGTCAAGTCATTGCCCCTCTCCGCACCATCAAAAAACGATACCGTTTCTTGATGGCATCAATCGGCAACGCAGACTTCCACGCAGGCTATAGCGACCTCTATGCTGTCGTCCTTATCGCCGAACTCAGGAACCAGCAGTCCAGGAACGTTCAATCCTCCCTTGACCGCGCGCACCTCCGTCCTGCCTACGGGCAAACATGCCGCTACTTTGGACGCGATCACGGCCTCCGGGCGCGACACGGCTACCGTAACTTTCACGAATACCTTCTGGCTCAGATCATCCAGGTTCAATATTTCCTTGAGCCCGCAGAGACAGCTCTTCGAAGTGGCGTCCCGAACCGCTTTTTCCGCCGCTTTCTGAACGTCCTGACCATGAAGGTCCACTCCCATGCCAAACTCGATGATAAATCGCCGCATATTTATCCACCTCCATTTTTTTGAAAAAGCCGATTTAAGAAAAGACTAATTTAATGTTAGGGGCCTAAAGAGTAAAGATCTAAACCCTGATTTGGCCTGCCTTCAAAATAGCCGAATTTCATTTTAGCGATTTAATCAGCGTTTCCCTGCATCTAAAATATCATGAGGACTCCCACAAGAGTTTGTTGGAGTCGAAGCCAAAGCTGACACGTCCCATGTCGTACAAGTATGACAGAAGAGAACGAAGAGTGCTGCTGACCAATATGTACTGGTTCATGTCCATGACGAGTTCGTATGAATCGAAGAGATTTCCCAGCATCTCGTCGAACCCAACCGGTTTTTCGCAAATGGAGAGAACCCTCTCCATCACCTCTAAAACCTTATCGCGGTTTATTCCGGCAAGCGATTTCACTTCCTTCATCGGCGCGAAGTGAGAGGGAACGAAGATATCCGCGTCGAGCGTTTCCAGCGCCGAGAGCGTTTCGAGGTGTTTTTTAGCGTCGTATATGAATGGTATGTGATACTTTTCAAGCGCTGGCACGCTCATCACGGAGTCGGCCACGAAACAGACTCCGTCGGAAGTCCTGATCCCCGTCATCGAGAAGGAGTGCCCGTCGAGATTTATTGTCTCCATCCCGTCTGGGAGGACGGAATCTTGAATCTCTAGCGCCTCGCTCGGAGAGGCGTACAGAAACCTGTTCATGAGCTTTTGAAACGGATATCCTCCATATATGAACGACGTGTTCAAAATCGTGTCGTGTATGATCGAGACATCAGCTCCTCTCGCGTAAATGCGGCAGCCCGTCTTGGTCTGCAAGAAATTGTTGCCGCCTGTATGATCGGCGTGAGAGTGCGTGTTTATTATCATCTTGAGGCTCCAGCCGCGTTCGTCGAGAATGCTGAGGGCTCTTTCCCCGGCATTTCCGTCAACTCCGCTGTCGATGAAACAAACATCTGTCTCGTTGATCTTATAAACGCCTATTTTTGTAGAACAGTCTATGTAATAAGTCCTGTCCCCAAGCTGAATGAGTTCATACATCTCACTGGGCTTCGACGCTGTCTCCGTCGTTCAGATTGTTGCCTCCGAAGGTTATCACCCTGTCTCCGGACTTTATTCCGCCGGTAATCTGTACTCTGCCTCCCTGCCTTATCCCCGTTTGAACGTCTCTCCTTCTCGCGAATCCATCTTCCTCGATGAACACGTAGTAACCGTTTTCTCCGCTGTTGAGAGCGTTTTCAGGCAGCGTTACCGCGTCGTTGAACTCGCGTTCGACTATGGAGGCCTGGCCGAACATGCCGGGGCGCAGGATGCCGCCTACCGCCTCGTTGTTCAGCTCTATCTCCACCGCGCTGGTCCTGGTCGACGGGTCGACATACGGGTCTATCCTGGTTACCTGTCCGCGGAACTCGTCGTCGGGGAGCGCGTCGAACTTGAGAAAGACCTCCATTCCGGGCTTCACTACGAATATTTTGTTCTCAGGGATTCGAAGCGACGCCTTGAGCCTGCGGAGATCCGCTATGTCAGCTATTGGAGAACTCGGGGATATCATGGCTCCGGAGCTGAGAGAGTAGTCGTTCAACACTGTTCCGTCGAGCGGCGAATACATTATGTAATCCTGCCGGGTCGATTTTACGCGGCCAAGCTCAGCGGCGACCTGGCGCTCTTTGGCTAGCGCCGCGTTATAGTTCGCGCGGGATGAGACGTACGCGGTCTCCATGGCGTCGTATTGCTGCCGGGTGCTGAATCCCTCTTTTAACAGCCGCTCGTAGCGGTCGAGGTTTGTCTTCGCGTTCATCATCTCCGCTCTCGCCTTTTCCGAGTCAGCTTTCGCCGAAGCCGCCTGCGCCTCCGTCGAGGCTATCAAGGCGTTTTGCTGATCATGTTCGAGCGTCGCGATCAACTGCCCGGCTTTCACATTGTCGCCCTGCTTTACATGAAGGCGCTCCAGCCTGCCCGTGACGCGGGGGATCATCTGCACCCTGTTCACCGCCTCGATAGACGTGTTTTGTACGATGCTGTCGCGGACCACCTTGTCGCTGGCGGCGATTTCGACCGTCACTAACGACGCCGGCGCGTCCCGTTCAGTCTCTCCGACCGCTGGGGCTTCTCTTCTGTTGTATGCGACGGCGCCCGCCATCGCCACCATCGCCGCTATCAGCACGACGACGGTTTTCTTGATCTTTCCTGGGCGTTTCATCAAAAGTCCATCTCCTCTGTCCAGCTTACTATATTGCCCTCCGTCACCTTCAGCGCGATTACGGCCAACATGTGATTATACAGGGAACGCAGGTGTTCGAGTCTGATCTCGGTCAGGGATGTCTGAGCTTCCAGCAGGTCGAGCTGCGGAGTCACTCCCTCCTGAAAGCCCACTTCGGCAAGCCTGAGGGATTCTTCCGCCAATTCCAGCGCCCTGCCCGTAGACTCGAGATGTTCCGCGGCGGTCTCCAGTTCGGTCCACGCCGTCTCCACCCCGGATTTTATATCGAGGTCCTTCTGCGATAGGGCCAATTTATCCTGTTCGATGACCGCCTGCGCGCGGATTATGCCGCTTCTTGACGCGTTGCGGTCCAGTATCGGCGCGGTTATAGACAACTCCGCGCGCCACGTGTCGTCTCCAGAGTCGTTCCCCCTGTAAGGATTGAGTAGTCCGGCCGACGCGCCCAAAGTCACCCTGGGCCTCGCTCCGCCGCGCTCTATCTCTATCTGATCGGCCTGATATTCCACCTGGCGGCGAAGCGCCTCTCTGTCGGCTCTGTGGGCCATGGCAGCCGCGAGCGACTCGGCCCTGCCGCCCGAAACGGTCATAACTCTCAAGTCTCCCGAGACCGGCCGGCGGTCCTCTGGAGGTATTGCCATGTAGTTCATGAGCGAGATCAGAGCCGCGTCGCGCGCTCCCTCCGCCGAGGTAAGGTTCGCCTTGTTGGTCGCGAGGCTTTGAGACGCGCGGATCACCTCGAGCCTGTTCGACAGGCCGAGTTCGCTCATTCTCGTCACCTCGCGCAGATGCAGCTCCGAAGTGGCTGCTGCGGACCGTTCGGTCTCTATTCTGCGCTCTTGCAACAGCACATTGTAGAATCTCGCGAATAGCTCGCCGGTCGCCCTGTTCTCCGCGTCTGCGAGATTCAGGCCGGCTATCGATTTCACATGGACGGACTGTCTGCGCATCGCCTGATTTTTCCCGCCGGAGTAGAGCGTATGTGAAAGAGTCAGCCGCGCCACCCTGTTATCGTAGCGGCTCGATCCGTCGGACGTCTGGTTTTCCTTCTGTTCGTCGATGTAAGCGTTGAAAGCGGCTTCAGGCAGAAACGCGCCCTCCGCCTGAAGCCTGAAAGCGTCGGCCTTGATCGTCTCCTGCCACAGGGAACGAAGTTCCGAATTGTTTTCCAGCGTCAGGACTATCGCTTCCTTTATGTCCATGGAAACTGCCGCGATCGATTGGGACGGCGCGAAAAAGAGAAACGAGAGAACCAGCGGGACAAGCGCGGCCCAAAGTTTGCCGGCGCGGGGCCGCAGGGCAAGGAGCGCCGAGCAGAATTTCACCTCAGGCATAGTTATTTTACCCCGGCTGGACCGGGCAGGTCGGTCGAGCCGTGTCCTTGACGATGGCCGCTTTGAGCCGAGCCCATCGAC
>JAISLO010000306.1 GCA_031290815.1 Synergistaceae bacterium
CTCGGCTCCGACGTTGCTCGTCATTATTATAACGGAATTCTTGAAGTCGACCTTGTGCCCCTGCGCATCCGTCACCTGTCCATCCTCTAGGATCTGAAGCAGCAGGTTGAACAGGTCGGGGTGAGCCTTTTCTATCTCGTCGAAGAGTATTACCGAATAGGGCTTGCGGCGCACCATCTCGGTCATCTTCCCGCCGTTCTCGTAACCTATATAGCCGGGCGGCGCGCCTATGAGCTTGGCGACCTCGTGCCGCTCCATATACTCGCTCATGTCGAAGCGCAGGAGGGCGTCCTCGTTGCCGAACAGGAACTCGGCAAGAGAGCGCGCGAGCTCCGTCTTGCCCACTCCCGTCGGCCCGAGGAACAGGAAGCTTCCAACGGGGCGTTTGGAGTCCTTCATCCCGCTGCGCGCCCTTCGAATCGCGCGGGAGACGACTCCGATCGCCTCGTCCTGACCGATCATGCGCCGGTGGATCTCCTCCTCCATCCGCATCAGCCTCTTTGCCTCCGCCTCCGTCATCTGCACCACAGGGATGCCGGTCCACTCGGCGACGACGCACGCTATGTCGTTCATGGTGACGGATGGAGTTATCGCGTTCCTCTGCTTCTGCCACGTCTTGCGATAATCATCTATCCCCTCTGTCATCTGGCGCTCGTCGTCGCGCAGCCTTGCCGCGCGCTCGAACTCCTGGGCCGCCACCGACGACTCCTTTTCCTTGCGCAGGTCGGCGAGCCTGCGCTCCATCTCCTTGAGCTCCTCCGGCGCCTCCATCGCATCCAGGCGAACCCGCGCGGCCGCCTCGTCTATCAGATCTATGGCCTTATCCGGCAGATACCTGCCGGATATGTACCTGCTCGACAGCCTTGCGGCGGCGGCGATGGCGTCCTCGGAGTACACGACCCTGTGATGACGCTCGTAATGCTCTCTGAGGCCCTGGAGGATGAGCACTGTGTTCTCCTCGGACGGCTCGTCGACCATCACGGGCTGGAAACGGCGCTCCAGTGCGCTGTCCTTCTCTATGTACTTGCGGAACTCGTCCATAGTTGTCGCCCCGATAACTTGAATATCCCCACGGGCCAGGCTGGGCTTCAGTATGTTGGCCGCGTCGACCGCGCCCTCTGCCCCGCCGGCGCCGATTATCGTGTGAATCTCGTCTATGAAGAGCACCACGCTCTTGGAGTCCTTCAGTTCCTTCAGTATCCGGCGCATCCTCTCCTCAAATTCCCCGCGGTACTTCGTGCCGGCTATGAGATTTGCGACGTTCAACTGAACGAGCCTCTTGTCCTTGAGCATGTCGGGGATCTCTCCGCTCGCTATTCTGCGGGCCAGTCCCTCCACGACCGCGGTCTTGCCCACGCCCGGATTGCCGATGAGGACCGGGTTGTTCTTGGTTCTCCTCGTCAGAATCTGCGATATGCGGGCTATCTCCCTGTCCCGGCCTATCACCGGGTCGAGCTCTCCCTTGCGCGCCATCTCAGAGAGGTCGGTGCAGAGCTGATTCAGAGTGGGGGTTTTTGACGTGTCGGCCTTGCGTGAGACGTCCGCCTGAGTGTTTGCGTTTATCGCCGCAAACTGCATCTCGCCCTGATCCGACGAGATGCTCTGGATATCCTTCCTCATTCTTGCTATGCTGAACCCGAAGTGGGACAGCACCTGAGCGGCAAGCCCCTCTCCCTCCGATATGAGCCCCAGGAGGATGTGCTCCACTCCGACGTAGTTGACGCCCATGCTTCGCGCCTCGCGCATGGAGATGTCCAGGACCCGCTTGGCCCTTGGGGAGAGCGGAAGGTCTACGACCTTCTCCTTTGGGGCCGATTTTTCGACCATGGCCTCTACCTGGGATCTTATGTCGTCGGATCCTATGCCGTAAGCGTCGAAGATGCTTGCGCAAAGGGGATCGAGCTCGTCTAGGATTCCCAGAAGAAGATGTTCCGTGCCTATTACGTCGTGCCCGAGACGCAATGCTTCCTTGTGGGCTTGCTGTACAACTCTCTTTCCCTTTTCGTTGAAAAACTGCCACATTCGCTTACAACTCCTTATTCGCGTCAGACAGCCCGATCTGACCAAACTGACGGCGAGAGCTCTTGCCCTCTATGAACTGCCTGAAACACGCCGCCCTCACAAAAGGCTCCTCCGACTGCTCTATTATTCGTCCAAAGGACAGACTGAGATGATAACGCTGCGACCCCAGCACGAGCCGCCGCCACTCCGCATCGTCGATGAACGGCAGCACCCCGAGGTCCGACCCGAGCTTGACCACCGAGAACATGTCCACCGCCTCCGAAAAATGGAGCTTTCTCGCATGTCTCAGAAGCCCCCACGCCCTCCAGAATTTATCACCGATATCCCCGTCTTTCATGCCGGCCATCTTGTGCCTTGCGAACATCTCCTTCGATATGAGGGACTGCGCGGCATCCTCGACGTTGCCTATTATATCGTCGGATGTGACGCCAAGCGTCTTTTTGTTGGAGAGCAGGAAGAAACTGCCGCACGCGCCGCCCTTGTCGGAGAACGGCCTGAACAGGACGAGCTTTTTCCAGTCTCGCTCGAACGTCTCGTACACCCGGGGCGTTTCCCCCGTCAGGTCGAGCGCCGGCAGATGGAGCATCACATAAGCCGTCAAGCCTGATCCCACGTACAGCGGATTTGCCGTCAGATATCCGAGGACTTCATCCCTCGTGGGTTTTATGTCGAGCGCGGACTCGAGCCCAGACGCCATATCGCAGGCGGATGCTATTTCGAGTCCCGGGCTGGTCGCGGATATCGAAATATGGTCCTCCTCATTTATCATGCAGCTTACAGCGCCGGAATTGTCCCTCAGGAAAAACCTGCCGGCCCCGCCCTGAGCGAGCAGAGGAGTGATGAATCTCATCTCCAGCAGCAGGTACCTCGACAGATTGTCGAGATTGTCCACCATTCTGAACTCGCAGCCGTTCCAGGCGTCTCCTCTTCCGATGCTTCCGAGGGCAATCACCGCGGAGTCGCAGAGCTGAGACCTGCTGCTTCTTCCGGGAAACGGAAATCCCTCGATATTTCTTCTTATTCGCACTCCGCTGTGGATGACCATGGAGTGCGGCGCCCCCATAGGACTCGGAGCGTTGACCCATATAGGTTCGACCCTGGAGAACAGGTCAGTCAATATCTTTTTCGTCATCGTCAGACAAAAGCAGCGGGGCCAGGTCGTCCCTCAATTGTGCGGCCCGCTCGTAATCCTCTCTGGAGACGGCATCCTCCAGCTCCAATTTCAGCCTCACGATGTTCGAGCGCAGCTCGTCCCTTATCTTGCAGCCGTTCAGAACGTCCCATCTGTCCTCGACCACCCCCAGTCCGTCAAACATCCCCGACATGCGATCCCAATGGCTCTCGGCACCCTGTTCCTTTTGCAGCCATGCGCCGAGCGGAAACCGAAACGTCTCGTAGCATCCCGGGCAGCCCAATGTCCCAGACTCCCGGAAAGCCCTGTACTCCAAACCGCAGGACGAACACACCAGGGAGTCGTGCATCAACATGTTCTTCTTCTCGCTGTGCTGCAGCCGCTTGACCTTTCGCTGATTATGGACTTCCGGATCGTTCAGCGAGAAGGATATGGTTATGCTTGGGCTGTCGGGGGTTATGAAGCCAAGTTCCTCCGCGCACACCCTGCACAGACTGAGATTGTGGATCTCCTGATTTACAACCTGCTTGATGAGAACCTCCACCTCGCGTTTTCCGCAGTTGCTGCAAAGCATCTTAAATCATCTCCTCAGGACATTGCCAGGCTCACCAGTATTTTCTTGAGCAGCTCGGCGCGCATCGTGTCCCTTTTGTACGGGGGAAGGTCGAACAGCACCCTCCCCTGCTCCTCCTGATTTCGCAGGGCGACCTCGACGAGCAGTCTCTCCCGTGGAGAAATAGCGCCCCGTTCTTGAAGGCTCACCATCAATCTCCTCGAATCCTGCTCCGAGATGGCGTCCCCAACCAGATCCTCGAGATGTTCGGCGTACTCGCCGCAGTCGCCGAAGCGAAGCTGCATGATGCGAATAAAGCCATGACCGCCTCGCTGGCTCTGGATGAGAAAGCCCTGCTCTGGAGAAAACCTGCTTCGCAGAACATAGTTTATCTGACTCGGAACACAGCCAAACTTCTCAGCGAGGTCCTTTCGCCTGAGAACCACCTCGCTCTGAGACGAGTTCTCGCTGAACAGAGTAACTATATAATCGCCAATCACCTTGGTAAGGCTCGACATGTCCCCACTCCCATCTCGATTGCTTTTGAGATGCCAACTGGAACGATTATAAAACATGGTCAAAATAAGTCAATAAGTTTTTCGTTTATTGTCAAATTTTCTGTCAAGAAAATGCTGAAAAAATGCTGACTGAATTGTCAAAACGACCTCCGGCCGTTATACACGGAACTGGCGCGGACCGTTTCTGCACGTGCCCTTGAACTTCATCCCGTCAGCTTTTTGCAGATTTCCGGGATACTTCGTCGCAGCATTTGGCGGAACTGCGCCCGTCTCTGCCGAGCGACGCCAACAACTTCGACGCGTTGCCCGACATGAGCGCGTCCAACTCTTCGCCATGCAGCGGAGACTCATCGAGCATCTTCTCAAACCTGGGGAGGCGCAGGATGGGATAGTCCGATCCATAGAGGATCTTTTCCCCGACGCAGGACATCCTGACGCACTCGAAGATATTAGAACCGTACAAGAATGGGGCGGCGGCGGTGTCGTACCACACGTTTTTCAGCGTCCCGCTGACATCGCGCATCGATTCGTAAATGAACAGCCCGCCTCCCCAGTGGGCCAATATAATCTTGAGTTCGGGGTGGTTTGACGCCATCAGGTATGCCTCCCTCGGGCCAGTCCTTCCCTTTCCGGGATACTCCCTGCCCACCGGTTCGGCCGCGTGGATCATGGCGAACATCCCTCTCTCGTGACAGACCGCGGCCAGCCGCCAGGTCTCCCTGATATCGCAGATGCGCCAGTCCTGACCCTCGGGAAATATCTCGCCGACCCCGATGGCCCCGAGTTCCGCGCACCTCTCGGCCTCTGCCTCGGCGCCCCTGGACATCGGAGGGACCACGCACATCGCCCGGAGCCTCCCCTTGGAACGGGCTGCCGCATCCAGCACATAATCGTTGCACAGCCGGCAGAGGCCGATGTCCTTGAAGCCAAAGCCGCAGATCCAGCTTTCGTCAACCCCGTCCTCGTCCATCGCCGAGAGCAGGTCATCGGCGTCAGCCCACCTGTGAACCTTGCCCCGGACAAGTTCCGCAAAGTACGCCTCCCGATCCGCGATCCTCTCCCAGCCCGATATTACATCGGGCGGATATACGTGAACATGGACATCGATGATCATAAACCCGGCCTCTTGAGCGGCGCGCGCCGCCAGCACGAAAATCCGGCCGCTGGAAACGCGGCGAGAAGCATCCAGGCCGGGGAAGCGGAACACCCTCCGCCGCCGGGGCCGTTTTCCTGGCGAACCTCTCCCGGCATGGCTTCAATGGATAACGGAGGATCGAAGATCTGAGTCATCTGCAGCCCGCCTATTTTATATGATATATAGTCGATCGTAGCGGCCTTGGCGGAAGCGACATCGGCCGCCATGCCCTCGACCACGAGACGCTTGCCGGACAACCTGCCGCCAGTGTCCTTCGTGTCCGGAGCGGTCTCGTCATATTCGTAGTCGCTCACGCTGCACTTCGCCGACGACAATCCGGTTGCCGAGACGTATGTGTCGGACGGAACGAGGTCTAATGGAACATCCGTGAATGCTCTGACCGTTGTGCCCGACTCGGAGTTCACTATGAGGGTCTGCCATCCGAGCTCGTCGGACGAAACAACCCTCGTATCCGACGACCTGGT
>JAISLO010000307.1 GCA_031290815.1 Synergistaceae bacterium
AACCTCATGGCCTTTCCTTAACAGGCGTCAGTTACCTTTAAACAAGGTACAAGGATACAGGATACTAAAAAGGGGGAGAAAATTATGTGGAAGTCAATGCTGAGGTTTTTGGGGATAATTGTAATCGGAGCCATCCTGTGGTGCTCGTGCGCGCGCGGCGAGGCGGCTAAGACGAACATTGAATACTGGCACCCCAACGCCGAAGCTCAGGGAGGGTTGGTGGTCACAGAGCTTGTCAGGCAGTTCAACGAACAGAGCGCGACCACTCAGGTCACGGAACGTTTCATTCCGGATATGTACAAGGGCATCATGCAGACATTGCAGGCCGAGGCGGCAACTGGGAGATCGCCGGCAGTCGTGCAGGTGGGGTGGGCGTTTCTCGATTATTTTTCGAACAACTTTCAATATTCGAATCCGCAGGCAGTCATAGATAAATACTTCCCGTCGGATGCCACGTTCATCAGGGACAATTTTCTTCCGAACATAGTCGAGCTCGCGACGAACAGCGAAGGAGACCTTGCGGGGCTTCCGTACTCTCTGAGCAATCCGGTGCTTTATCTCAACAAGGACATACTCAAAGAGGCCGGGCTCTCCGAGGATGGCCCAAAAACCTGGGATGACGTCAAGGCGTTTGCCAAGACGATAAAGGAACGCACCGGGAAATATGGATTCTACATGCAGGAACCGGCGGACAGTTGGGCTCAACAGGCGTTGATGGAGAGCGCCGGGGCGCGTCTCATAACCTACGAAAACGGCAAGCCCAGGGCGTCTTTCGCGAGCGAGGACGGGATTAAAGCCTACGAACTCTACGCGAGCATGGCGCTCGACGACAAAAGCGCTCTCCACTCCACGTGGGATGAGGGCGTGCAGGCGTTCATCGAGGGAAATGTGGGCATGTTGTACACCACTATAGCCAGGAGAGCCAGCATTCAAAAAACGGCGAAGTTCAAGGTGGGCGCTATCAACTCTCCAGCCTGGCAGGGCAGGGAGAGGGCTCTTCCGGCCGGGGGCTGCATGCTGGCGATAGCGGCCCGGACGGAGGACGAGAAGAAATCGGCGTGGGAGTTCATGAAATTTCTGTACAGCGTGAAGTCCGTAGCCGCATGGACGATCGGAACCGGTTACGTCCCGCCCAGGGAGGGCGTCGCCGACGCCGAGGACGGGCTCAAGTCCTTCATGGCCGAGAACAAGATGATGGAGGCCGCCACATCCCAGATGAAGTACGTGGTGCCATGGGCGTCGTTCCCGGGGGATGCCGGTCTTCAGGCTGAACAGGCGCTTATAGACATGCGGGACGAGATACTCGGCGGCTCGAAACCGGCTCGTCAGGCCATGCTCGACACGCAGGAAAAAATCAATCAATTGCTCGATTGAGGACACGGTGGAGCACATGAAAATCAGCCGGAACATCAGAGCGTTTTTATACCTCGCGCCATCGCTCGCCGTATTCGCGGCGTTCATGTTCTGGCCTCTCGTCCGCACGTTTTATCTGAGCTTCTTCTCCTGGAACATGGTGAAGCCCGTGAAAAAATTTGTCGGACTCGCGAACTACGCGGAGCTGCTGAGCTCTCCCCTCACGTACAAGATTCTGGGGAACACGGCCGTATACATATTCATACTTCTCGCCGTGAACTTTGCGGCTCCGTACGTTCTTTCGTTCGTTCTGTCGTGCGCCGTGAAAAGGGGAAGGGGTTTTTACAAAAGCGCCTACTTCATGCCCAGCGTCGTCTCCCTCGTGGTCGGCTCCATCGTTTACATGTGGATTCTGAACCCGGTGTCAGGGCCGGTCGCGCTGCTCGTCAAACACATAGGCGTCTCCATTCCGATATGGAGCAAGACCGATGGGATCGTAATCGTCATCCTGAGCATCATAACATCGTGGAAGATATTCGGCTACAACTTCATCGTCATCCTCGGCGGGGTATCGGGAATATCCGGCGAGGTCATCGAGGCAGCGCGCATCGACAACGTGCCCCTGAGAAGGATATTCATCGACATCGTTCTTCCGATGAGCAGCGCAACGGGCGTTTATCTGTTCGTCATGACCATTGTCCAGGGGCTGCAGTACGTCTTCACACCGATAAAGGTTCTGACGCAGGGAGGGCCGAACTACGCCAGCTCAAACCTCATCTATCAGTCCTATCACGAGTTGTTTGTCGTGTATAGAACAGGTCCTGGGTGCGCCCTGTCGATATTGACGCTCGCGGTGTTCTCGCTCTTGTTGTTTATGGAGTTCAGGTTTGTCGAAAAGAAGGTATACTATGAGTCCTGACGCGCGGCGCGAATTTTTCCTGCACATCGTCCTGATATCGGTGTTGTCGGTTCTGTTGTTTCCACTGGCCTTTGCGCTCTCAAACTCGTTTAAGACGCTCTCCGACGCGTATTCGAGCGTGGGCGAGCTGATCCCCTCCCGGCCGACGCTCGAAAATTACATCCATGTGTTCTCGAGGCTCGACATAGCCCGGATTACGTTCAACACACTGTTCATCGCGGTCATAGCGGCGGTCTTCAAGGTCGCGACGAGCGTCTTGTCCGCCTACGCGTTCACGGCATACGAGTTCGAGGGAAAGAACGCGCTGTACTTCGTCATCATAAGCACGATGTTCATCCCGTTCAACGTGACTATGCTGCCGAACTATCTCACGATCTCCAGCCTGGGGCTAGACGACGCGCTGATTGGGGTGGCCCTGCCCCAACTGGCGGACGCGACGGGGATATTTCTCATCAGGCAGTCCATGAAGACCATTCCGAAGTCCATCATCGAGGCCGCCGCAATGGAAAACAAATCGCGGTTCGGAATCCTGCGGGACATCGTAATCCCGCTCACCAGGCCGGCCATCATGTCGGTCGGGATAATATTCTTCATCAACTCGTGGAACGAGTACGTGTGGCCGGTCCTGATGCTGAAATCCAGGAGCAATTTCACCCTGTCCTTGGCGCTGCAGATGTACATAAGCTCGGAGGGGGGCACGGAGTTCACGGTCGCCATGGCCGTCTCGGTTCTGACGATGCTCGTGCCGCTGACCCTCTATCTGATCTTTCAGAAATTTATCATCAGCACCTTCACATCATCGGGAGTGAAGGAGTAAAGGAGAAGAAAGCATATTGAAAAGCATCGAGATGAAAAATATTTGCAAGAACTATGGCAAGGTAGCCGTTGTGAAGGAACTCAATCTTACCGTAAAGTCCGGGGAAAAACTCATTCTTCTCGGACCGTCCGGCTGCGGAAAATCGACGATCCTCAGGATGATAGCCGGGCTCGAGGAGATCACCTCCGGCGAGCTGCACCTTGGGGGGCGAAAGGTCAATCACCTTGGAAGCGGCGAAAGGAACGTCTCAATGGTGTTTCAGAACTACGCGCTCTTCCCTCACATGACCGTGGAGGATAACATTACCTACGGGCTGAGGATCAACAAGGTCTGCGGCGATGAAATACGGCGAAGGAAGAACGATGTCATGAAGATGCTCGAACTGTCGGGGCTGGAAAAGAGAAAACCCAGGGAGCTCTCGGGCGGACAGAGACAGCGCGTAGCTCTCGCCAGAGCGGTCGCAAAGCAATCCTGCTTTCTGCTGCTCGACGAGCCGTTGTCGAACTTGGACGTACAGCTCCGCGAACACGCCAGAAAAGAGCTGGTGAGAATACACGAAAAGTTCGGGCAGACTATGGTATACGTCACTCATGACCAGACGGAGGCTATGACTGTAGGCGACAGGATAGCCCTCTTCTCCGAAGGGATGGTGCAAACGCTCGATACCCCGCTGAACGTGTACAACCGTCCGGCGAATGTCTTCACCGCGAAATTCATAGGCTCGCCGTCCTGCAACATCATCGAGACCAAGGGAGAGGGCGGCGGAGTCGCGATTGGAAATCAGGTATTCTCCCTGAACGGAAGCTGGGCGAATCTTTTGCGGGGAAAACATGACCTGTATTTCGGCATAAGGCCCGAACATATAGAGCTGAGCGAGGAGCCGCGCGCCAATTCCATAAAAGGAAGCGTGAGATACTGCGAAAATTACGGGCATAAGACGAGCGTTTTCATCGCAAACGACGGAATCGAGTTCGCAGCGTCGGTCGAGGAGACCCGTTTTTACCCCGGCGAAACGGTGTACATGACATTTCCTCAGGATAAAATACACTTTTTCGATAAAAAAACCGGATGTAACGCCGGATACCCGGAAAATATCTCAAGGAGCTGTGAAAATGACCCTTTATATAAGCGTCGTATTGCTTGACGAGACCTGGACCCGAAACCTCCTGTCCCTTTTGGAAAACCTCCGCGGATATGAGCGCATCGGCCTCGAAATATTTCCGATGTTTCATATCGGCGGATACTCGCGGATACTGGACAAATTCCTGCCCAAGCTGGCGGAGCTTCCGATAACGTTTCACGAGCCTTACTACGAAACCGATCACTCCTGCAAGAGGGGCTCCGTGGAATACCGCGTCACAATGGAACACTGCAAAAACGCCTTCGATTACGCGGCGAGGCTGCGCGCCGGACATATCGTCTATCACCTGAACAACCGCGCGATCTCGAACAAAGACGAGATGCTCCGCATAGCGCTTGAAAACCTCATCGAGATTAATGATCTGGCCGACTCCTATGGATTGAAACTTCTGATCGAAAACACCGGCGTGTCCGCCATGAACAACGTTCTGTTGGATGAGAACGATTTTGTCGACCTGTTCGACATGTTGGACCACGATTGTCTGATCGACACGGGACACGCCAACTGCAACAAATGGAATTTGGGATCCGTCATGGAGCGCCTTCAAGGCAGGATTCGAAGCTATCACCTGCACAACAACTTCGGGGCGAACGACGACCACAACAGAATATTCGAAGGCACGCTCGATTTGGGGGAGTTCTTCAGGAACTACTCGCGATACACCCCTGATGCGGATATCGTTCTAGAATACAAATGCCTTTTGACACCGGATATCATGAATGACGATATAGAATGGATAAAAGAGGACGTCTCGCATGTTCGCCGAATGACCTGCGCAGTCGAAACGTCACGGAAGTAACATAGATTTTGCGAGAGTGCTGATTTATCGTCTGACGCCTTGAGCCCGTTCGACCTCGAGATGGCATAAATTGACAACATGGCGTCTGGTCGTTAGTATTGACTCGTATAAACCGTATCTTGAGGCGGACGGGTGATGTGAATGAGATGCGCGCGCATGTTTTTCTGTTTTATGATACTCGCCGCGGCGATTGCCGCGTCCGTTGGATTGCCGGTCGCGTATACCTCGCCGCCGTTTGGCGCGGCGGCTTTTGAACGCGTCGTGGCGGACGACGGAGCGGCTTCGTTTGTAGCCGGCGGGAGCGCGTTTCTGAACATGGACGCGATAGTCTCAGGCATATTCTCCGGGGATCTGCAGTTGTCATGCGCCGCGAAGAGCGCCGCGTGCCTGCTCTCCCGAACTGGCTTCAAACTGCTGCGCGAGACGCCCGGCGAGTCGGGCGACGTTCCAGCCTTCGCGTTGAAGGTCTATGTGGCGCGATATCTCGTCTCCGTCTCGGCGGGCGGGAAAAACGTCAAAAATATCCCATCAAACGTTAAAAACTGGCAATATGCCATCGATCCAATACATCTGGAAATAGTCTGACCTCTCCCAGTTTCCTTAAAAATACCATTTCCTCGGCGCAAACATGCTCGCGAATGCCCGTGCGCGAAGCGCTTGTTCCATGAATCGCCACATGCGCGGGACTCGAGTTCGAATTGGGGATAGAATCGAAACGGAGGTCTGGTCAAATTGGTGAAGATGGTCTTTAAATGGTTCGGAGAGAACGATAATGTCACCCTGGAGCAAATTTCTCAGATCCCGAAAATTCACGGGGTCTCGCGCCCTTTGGGTTCGCGGCGCGGCAACGGCGTCATGTCCCCGAGTAAGATCAGCCGGATGACGGCTCGCGCCGCCGACGCAGGATTGGTCTTGGAGGTTGTGGAGGATTTCTCGATCAGCGAGGAGATAAAACTGCGCGAGGGGGATTTTTCGCGCCATATAGGCGATTTCAAGGAGACGATAGCCAGCCTCTCGAATGCGGGAATAAAGTGCGTTTGCTACAGCTTCAGCCCAATGTCGGAAAAGTCTGCGCTCTGGGACGACGGAATCCTTGCGAAAAAGTACGCTAAATTGGGAAGAGAGGGCCTTTGGCGCAACTACGAGATGTTCGTCTCAGAGGTGATCCTGACCGCGGAAGAATACGGCGTCAACCTGGCCATATATCCGGACGGGCACTCCAGACCGTTCCAGGACATGCCATGCCTGGCCGCGAACGAACGCGACGTTGACAGGCTGTTGGCTCTATACAAATCGAGGAACCACGGAGTCGTGATGCATAACCTCGGCCTGAATTGCGGAAGATTCGACGATTTCAGGATGATGTCCAGAAAGTACGGCGCAATGGGGAGGATCCACTTCGTTGACATGGAGAATTTGTGGATGGACGACGCCTCCGACATGCAGGTTCTGCTGAAGACGTACCACAGCGCCGATTTCGACGGCTACATCGGCCTGCGAAGGCGGGCTTCGGTATGGGATGACGAGGCGATGCGGAACGTCGCTGCAGGCGCGTCGTATATCGCCGAAATTTGGGACACCCTCGAAAAGTTCAACATCTGACGCGACGCGGCAGGAAGGAAGCTGCCAGAGACGGCCGGCTCCAACAAGAAAGAGGTCGAGCTTCTGAACTGGCTCCGGCTGATAAGGTCGGAGATCGAGATGCTGTCGACGAAGACGGAAGAGATAAGGATGACCGTGGGCCGCCTGAAGCAGCTCAGCGAGGACGAGGATGATATGCGAGGCGAGGGAGCTTTATCTGATGGACGAGGCGGTACGGCGAGAAGTGGCAGTGGCTGAGGGCGAGGCAAAGGGCAGGGCTGAGGGCAAGTTTGAGGTCGCGCGTAAAATGCTTGCCCGCAGAATGCCTACTAGCGACATCGTGGACATTACCGGGTTGAATGAGCGGGACATACTATCGCTCCAATAATAGCAAGACCGGCGGGCAGTAAATACCGCCCGCCATTGATTTTGATTGTATCCATCTGCCCTCCCTCGTAGGCCGCGAATGCCTCAAAACCTACCTGCAAGGGGGACGACCGCACTCGTAGGAGAGGATATCGACGAGTTCATCGTTTCCAGGCAAACATCCTGAATAAGGATGGCAAAAACTTGTGAAGCAGGATAAACACAGGGTTTAATAAAAGCTAAATACTCCATCGCATTTTCTCAATTTTAAAGACCCAAATTTTTCCCTATCAAGATTACTTTTATCCGTCCGGCGGGCTTACAAAGCCTGATAGTTACAAAATAGTTACATACTGTATCCTGGGTGAGGCAGTTTGTACAGCTTCCGATTTTATTGCATGGAGTGGCAATGCTGGGGAAACGTTGTATATTCAACGGCGCGGCGATAGTTCTTGCCCGTACCATTGCATCTTCAACAGTCTTTACTACTTTGTTGATTCCTGCCACTACAATCACCTGTTTTGGTCCAAAAATCATCGCCGCGGTCCTGTTACCGTAATTGTCAATATTTACAAGCTGTCCGTCTTCGCTTATGGCATTACTACCACAGAGAAAAGTGTCGCATAATAAAGCCTTGCGCATCAGCTCCATCCGTTCTTCAGAACCGAACGGAGCTTTGTCCTTGTCTATCAAATTATATCCTTCTTTTTCCAGCCGTTCTTGAATACCTAACTCTGTAACGGTCATGGAACTGCCCCAAGAAACTAAATGTTCTTTGGAAATAAGAGAGAAAACCGTATCCACCGCTTCCAGTTGATCGTCGAAATACCATGCGTCAAAATATCGTTTTTTCAGTGCATCGACCACCCGTGGACCAAGTTTTGAATTTCTCAGTTTGTATGCTGTGTCCATAATAAACCTACCTCATTTCTCCCTTTTTGGCGCCTATTTGTTCAAGCACAGGCATTATTTCTATTTCTGCTGTCTTAATAAATAAAACTATTAGTCAATCTTTCTCCTCATTATTATCGACGATCGTATGGGGGATCGATCAGGACCACCGGTTTGATCAAATCAGGTTCTTTTCTGTCCATCAAGTTAAAGGCGTCTTCGATCTTGTCGAAACCGTTGAATCTGTGGGAGATGATCAGGGTTGGATCTATGCGGCCGTATTGGATGAGCTTCAGCAATTTTTCCATGCGCAGCCGCCCACCAGGGCAGAAACCGCCTCGTATGTCCTTGTTGGCCATGCCCAGGCCCCATTCCAGAGAGGACATGGTGAGATTGTCCCTCGCGTCGAAGAAGTTCACGTTGGCGATGACGCCCGTCTCCCTGGTCATGGCGACGGCCTGGGCGAAAGTATCCTTGTTCCCTCCGGCGATGATCGTTCGGTCGCTGCCTCGGCCGGTCATCTTCATGACCTGTGATACTATGTCGCCCTCTTTGTAGCTGATGACGTCGGTAGCGCCGTATTCCCTGGCGATTCTCACGCAATTGGGCCGGGTTCCAACGACTATTATCCTGCCCGCGCCCTTGAGGCGCGCGCCGGCCACGGACATCAGGCCAACGGGGCCGATTCCGATCACCACCACGGTGTCGCCGAACTCGACCCCCGCGAGTTCAACGCCGTGGAAGCCGGTCGACATCATATCCACGACCATGAGGGCCGCCTCAGCGGACACGTCATCCGGAAGATGGGCCAGGTTGGCATCAGCCTGATTGACGTGAAAATATTCCGCAAACACGCCATCTTTGACGCTCAAAAATTTAAAACTCTTTCTTGCCCCCTCGTCGTGCGCGTTGCACTTGCCCGACTGTGAGCCTGGCGCCAGCCAATTGGGCGTCGTAGCCGGCACGATCGCGATGTCGCCGGGTTTGAAGTCTTTTACGAGATCGCCTGCCTCTACTATTTCACCCACGGCCTCGTGGCCGAGTATCAGGTTTTCCCTGCGGCCGCCGCCTCCGTGCAGAATATGCGTGTCCGAACTGCACGGCGCCACCGCTATCGGTCGGAGGATGGCATCCAGCGGCCCGGCAACCGGCTTTTCCTTTTCCAGCCAAGCGGTCTTTCCAACCTCTTTCATTCCGAATCCTCTCATCACTTTAGTCTCCTTCTTTTTGAAATTTTTAACCGTTTAGCGCGCTCATCTCATCAGTCAACGAGGGATTGAAGATTAATTAGTTAAGGCTAACTTATCATCGGCGGCCGAAAGCTGACCATCTTCAGCTTTTCGGCCTCGGTGTCAAAACAGCACGGAATACTTCTCGATATTGGATTTGTCGTATAGCATTGGGTCTTCGAGGGTTAAAATCTGTCCGTTGGACTGAATCGCATACTCGCCGAGTTTTCTGGCGTTGAATTTTGCGCCGGGCTTGGGGATGAAGCCCTCTTTCTTCTCTGCCCACACCATGTAAACGCCGATGTATCCTTCATACGGCGGATTCCAAAGCTGGAAGCCCTCGCATGTCCCGTCCAAAACAAATTCCGCCATCTCGGAGGGGAGTCCCAGCCCGGTTACCTTGACCTTTCCTGTCATGCCGCTCTCCCTGACAACATTGCACGCCGCGAAGATGCCCACCGTTGTCGGAGATAAGATGCCCTTTATCTCTGGATATTTTGCCAGGAGCGCCTTCGCCTCCGAAGCAGACTTGTCCGCTTGATCGTCGCCGTAGACGATTTCCAGAAGTTCCATCTTCTCATATTTGGGGTCGCTTTCCAGCTCTTTTTTAATGAGGCTGATCCACGTATTCTGGTCGGGAGCGTCGGCTGTGGCTGACAAAATGGCGAAACTTCCCTCGTAATCGATCTGCTTGCCCATCAGTTCTATCTGAGCGCCGCCTATCTTGTCGAAGTTCACCGGCATGATCGCCGCGTCCCGGTGCGACTCGCTGCCCGGAATGTCCTGATTGATGATGTACACGCGAATCCCCGACTCTCGAGCTTCGTCGAAAACGGAGTTGAGGGCGGTGTTGGAATTAGAGGCGATGAATATTGCGTCGGCCCCATCCTGAATGGCTTTCTTGACAAACTCGATTTGGTTGTCAGCCTCGGCGATCTGCGGACCGGCGTAGACATATTTGAATTTTTCATCGCCCAACTCGGAGATCGCGTCATAAAAACCGGTGCTCAATGCCTCAAAGTAAGAGTTGCCCAAGTTTTTGGGAATGAAGTAGATCGTAATCTTTTCGTCCTCAGCCGGCGCGTTCGTCTCTTGGCCAGTTATTCGAGCGTCAGGCGTCTCTCCCTTTGATACAAAAAAAACAGCGATTCCTCCGGCGATCACGATGGCGAGCGCCGCTATGACGAAAATGCTCTTCCGCATCGGTCTGTCACTCCTATTCTCTCTCGGAATTGTCTATACCCGCTCGGTCTCAACCAAATGCTTCTTCTTCCGAACGCGAGGACCGCCTGCCAGGACGAAGGTATTTTCGCAGCACGGACAGCATATCCTCGACGTCGATCGGCTTGCCAATATGCCCGTTCATTCCTGCCGCGATGCATTTTTCAATGTCTTCGCGGAATACGTTTGCCGTCATCGCGACTATTGGAATTTTTTTCGCCCTCGGATTGTCCATGGCGCGGATGAGCCTTGTCGCCTCATATCCATCCATTTCAGGCATCTGAACGTCCATAAAAATCATATCATATTTTTCCGGAGTTTCGGAGAATAAACTGACGGCTTCAGCTCCGTTTATCACGCAGTCTATTTTCAACTGCGTCGGCTCCAGGAGCGAGAGAACGATCTCCTGGTTGATCCCCACATCCTCCGCCAAAAGAAGCCGTTTTCCATCGAATCGTTCCGCCTCGGCGGGGGCCTCGTCTTCCGACTCGGAAAAATCTTGCAGGCCCAGACATTCGTTCACACAATTCACTATAGTGGAGGGGAAGATCGGTT
>JAISLO010000308.1 GCA_031290815.1 Synergistaceae bacterium
CTGGGGCGGGTGATCGTAATGGACGAGGAGCCCCAGGTGGAGTTGACGAACGCCATAACGTCCGTCACCAACGCGACCTATACCGTAATAAAGACCGTCGCCGACTGGGGCGAGAGAAACGGCCTCCCTCACGGCAAGTCGATCGATTACACGATATCGTACTTCGAGGCGATGCTGAGCCAGATATCGGGCGATCGCTCTGACAACCTGCCGCGTTTCGTGGAGGAACGGACGCCTGGCGGCATAAACGACGCCGTGATGAAGCTCATAACCTCGCGCGGAGGGTTTGACCTCTGGGCCGAAGGGCTCGACGCGGCCATAAAAAAATGCAGGGCCGACTATTCAGGAGACGAGGACTGATCGCCGGTAATAATTTGGAATGGGTCTCTGATGTCAAATCGGCTTCTGGGTTTTCTACGGAAATAGATTCGCCTCTATTTCCATCGCTCGTTGTGATCGCAGATCATGGCAAGTTACCGCAGCTTTATTCCTAAGGCGGCGAGCCTTTTTTCAACTATGGTCGTCTCCTTGACCGAGAGCAACTTGCGCGACTTTGCCCTCTTGTAATCCTTGAGCAGGTGGGATCTCCAGTCCTTGCCCAGCAGTTGGGGGGCGAGGCGGACAGCCTTGTCTGACAGGTATTCGAAGTAGCGGTTTGTCGTCGCCCAGGAGCCGTTCCTTCCCTTCTGCAGCGATGAGAAATACCCCCACATCGTGTCGGAGTGCTTTGCCGCGAGGGGATAGTCATTTGTTATCTTGAACCTGTAATCAGCCAGAAAGTCGTCGATGGACGAGTACGCGCGAAAGTAGGACTCCCTGCTGACGGTCTTTCCGCCTACGACCTCCTTCGAGCTCCTCTTTACGGCCGGACGCTTCGCCTTCATCCATTTCTTGTCCGCCTTGATGCCGGCGCCATTGTTGGCCGTTTTCCACAGCTGCGAAGTCCAGTACCCCGTCTCGTGCGCGCTGTGACACGTTGCCGCAAAAGCGTTGATGTTGTCGAGATTTTTCGCCTTCTTGAAAAATTCCTCGGCGGTGAGGGCGTACAACTCGCATGATGTCACCCCGAAAAAAATGAGCAAAGCCAATCCAACAACCCTGGAAAACCTGAGCATCCCGAACCCTCCAAATTATTTTTTATTTTACTGGAGCGGTACTAATCTGTCAGTCCACAAGCCTCGTGATGTCCAGGAACGTGACGAACGCTATCAGGGCGAGCAGCATCGCGAGCCCCACTATGTGAATGCGGTTCTCCCATTTTTCGGGAAACTTGCGCCCGCACAGCATCTCGCCAAACACGAACACGAGCCTGCCTCCATCCAGAGCCGGCAGCGGCAGGAGGTTGAGCAGTCCAAGGTTCAGGTTTATCACCGCAAGGAACGAGACAAACGTCCAGAATCCCTGCTTGGCGGCGTCGCCCGCCATCACGGCGATTCCGACAGGGCCGGCGATGTCGGCCTTCATCTCGCGCGTGATCATCCGCCACAGGCCCGTCAGAATATCGACGCTCATCTGCCAGCAGTATCCCAGGCTGCCCACCAACGCCTCAGCCGGGGAATATCTCACACGGGCTGGCTGAACTCCCCACAGCCTCGAGTTCTGTTCCTCCCTGAATGGAATGCTGCCGGCGAGTGAGAGTATCTCCCCTCCGCGCTCGATTTCAAATACCGCCTCGTCCGTTTCGATATCCTGGAGGGTCGCCCTGATCTCCCCCCATTTAGTTATGGGATGGCCGTTTATGGATATTACCCTGTCTCCGGGCCGCGCCCCCATCTCCTCTGCGGGATAACCCTCCATCAATTTGCCCACGACGGGGGATTCCAGGTCTATCACTCCATACCCGGCGAGCAGGATGGTCGTCAATATCCACGCGAGCACTATGTTGGAGAAGGGGCCGCCGGCGATTATGGCGAATCGCTCCCACGCGCGCCGCTTGGGAAATGATCTCTCGGGATCGGGAGTGTCCTCCGGAAGAGGCTCGTCCTCGTCTCCCTCCAGGCGCACGAGCCCGCCGACCGGGAATGCCCTTATGCACCAGAGCACGCCCTTTCTGCGAGTGGACAGCAATCGCGGCCCCATTCCAAACGCAAACTCATGAACCTGAACGTTGCGCCAGACCGCGGCCAGATAATGCCCGCCCTCGTGAATGACGACGCAAATGCCTATTACCAGCAGGAACGCAATGATACTGACCATATATTTTTATCCTCCTATTGCCGAACAGATTTCACGCGCCAGACGGACGCCCTCTCCGATAAGCGCAAGCGCGTCCTCCAGCGAGTTTGGACTTGGGCCCGAGTAGCTCTGCAAGACCAGCTCTATTATATTGGAAATCGTCAGAAATGGAATACGTTTTTCCAGGAATGCCTCCACCGCGACCTCGTCAGCCCCGATCAGGAGCGGGGGATACGCGCCGCCCTTTCTCCCGGCCTCCAACGCCGTTCCGAAACATGGGAATCTCTCGGCGTCTATCTCCTCGAAATCGAGCCGCCAATCCGTCATGGGCGGCATGGAGAACTCGTCAAGCCCATCCAGCGGAAGACGCTCAGGCCACGCGAGCGCCGAAGCGGCGGGCAGCCTCATGTCCGGCCGGGAGAAGATCATCTTCGTCGATGCGTCCTTGAACACCACGAAGCCATGTACGAAGGATTTTGGATGTATGACCGCTCCGACCCGATCGTGCGGCAGGGAGAAGAGCCGCATCGCCTCGATGCACTCTATCCCCTTGTTCATGAGGGTGGCCGAGTCGATTGTGATCTTGGATCCCATGGGCCACACTGGGTGAGCGAGGGCGTCCTCTGGGGCCGCCGCCTGCATTCTGCCCACGGTCCACTCTCTGAACGGGCCGCCGGATGCCGTCAGAATTATCCTGCTGATATTTGCAGAGGCTTCGGGCTCGTCCCTGACGCACTGCCATATCGCGTTGTGCTCGCTGTCGACCGGCCTCAGCTGATCAGGACGCCTCACGAGCGGCATCACCCACGGACCGGCCGCCACTATGCTCTCCTTGTTGGCGAGGGATACGTCCTTGTCGGCCTCGAGCGCCCTCTGAAGCGCTATTATCGCATTGGTCCCGGACGACGCGAAGACGACGTGATCCGCCTCCGGCATCTCAGCCAGCCATACCAGGCCGCTCTCCCCCGAGACGAGCTCGATTCCCTCCGCCCGGAATTTGGCGGCCGTCTCGCAGGTTGGGTTGACAAGGCACGCGCGCCTCGCTCTGAATTTCTTCGCGAGAGCGAGCAGTGAATCGGCGTTTGACCCTGCGGCCATCCCGACGACCTCGAACCTGTCGGGGAATCTTTCGCAAATATCCAGCACCGATCCTCCGACGCTGCCTGTCGCGCCTATTACGACAATTCTTTTTGGCCGGGAGACCATGTCAGCTTATCACCTCGAAAATGAAGAACGCCAGCGTGGCGTTGATCAGGATGCTGTCGAACCTGTCCAGGAAGCCGCCGTGACCGGGTATGGCGCTGCCTGTGTCCTTGATGCCGGCCTCGCGTTTTAAAACTGACTCCACGAGATCCCCGATGGGACCGGCGAAGCCGCAGAGGAGACCTATCAGGGCCAGGGGCAGCGGAGCGAACTGAAAGATCACGGGAAGGATGCAGCCGCACAGGAAGCTCGCGAGAAAACCGAATATGACGCCCTCCCAGCTCTTTTTGGGGCTGACCATCGACGCGAACGGAGTCCTCCCCATCCACGAGCCTCCAAGGTACGCGCCTATGTCGCAGCACCATGTGCACAGAAATATCGTGAGCAGAAATATGTACCCCCACGTCTCGGACCTGACCAGTATCAGAAAGCTCCACGGCAGAACTATATATATCAGGCCGGACAGGGTGCCGCCCATGTTCCAGAGGGCGAAGCTCTCGCCGGTGGACTGCCTTCTCACGACCTCCGTGAACAGCACTATAAAGGCTATCACAGCCAATACGGAGAGGGTGACGGCGAAGCTGAACCCCAGGGATACCGAGCCAAGGATGAAAGAACCTCCCGCCAGCCCCCAGCCCTTCGAAAGCTTATACTTCAAGGACATCATCTGGTAGAGCTCCCACAGGGAAGCGAGCGCTATGAGGGACGCAAGCGCCTGCCATACCCGCCCGCCGATCATTATCCCCGCGATCACCACGAAGCCGACCACCGCGCTGCTCAGCAGACGATTCCATACGTCTCCGGCGCCTCTTGTTCCGGAAAGTTTCGGCCAAATGGCGCGGCTGCGCTTGCGATGCTTCTTATGCAGTGCCATAGCGCCTGTTCCTTCCGGCATAGCTGTGCAGGGCGCGCTCGAGTTCGGCCCTATCAAAGTCGGGCCAGAGAAGATCGGAGAAATAAAACTCGCTGTACGCTCCCTCCCACAGCCAGAAGTTGCTTATCCTCAGCTCCCCTCCCGTCCTGATTAGCAGGTCGGGGTCCGGAATGTCCGGCGCGTAAAGATGTTTCCGGAGGACATCCTCCGTCACAGGGCCGTCATGGTTCGAACGCATGAGGCTCGATACGGCGTCCAGGATCTCCTGTCTGCCGCCGTAATTCACGCAGAAGATGACGTCGATGTCCGTGTTGTCTCGGGTCAGATCCTCGGCCGATCTCACCGTTTCCAGAATATCGTCCTGGAAGGCGTTCATCAGGCCGACAAAGCGCACCCTGGCCCCCCTCCGGTGCATCTGCTGAATCTTGCCCTTGAGATAGTAGCGGAACAGTCCCATGAGGCCCTGTACCTCGCTGCGCGCGCGCTTCCAGTTCTCAGTGGAGAAGGCGTAAACCGACAGATACCTGACGCCAAGATCCTTAGCGTTGTCTATCGTCCGTTCGAGGGCCTTCATCCCTGCCTGATGGCCTATGACGCGCGGCAGTCCCCTGCGCTTGGCCCATCGGCCATTGCCGTCCATGACTATCGCCACATGACGGGGCAGCGCGGTCTGGGATTCCTCTGAGGTCTCCAGATTTTTTGTATCCTCGGCGACGACGCCGGATTTTGAATCACCCAAAGTTGATGCCCTCCAATTCTCCGGTTGCCTTGACATGATCCCACTGCCTCTTTACCTCCTGTATGTCGATCCATGAGAGGTGTTTGGGGCTGCCCTGTTTTCTTCCATCCGGGTAGCGCAGAAGATAGCTTGGGTGGAACATCGGCATGACCGCTATCCCTCTCCAGTTGAACCATCTGCCCCTCAGTTTCGTTATTCCCTCTGTGGTTTTCAGGATCCACTTTGTCGGCGACGAACCGAGCAAAACGAGTATCGACGGTTTTATCAGGAGGATCTGCGTCTGCAGGAACACGTCGCAGGCCGCCGCCTCCTCCGGGAGCGGCGTTCTGTTGTTCGGGGGCCGGCACTTCACTATGTTGGTTATGTAGACGTCATGTCTGTCGATGCCGGCCGCCGCCAGTATCTGGGTGAGCAGCTGCCCGGCTCGCCCGACGAACGGACGCCCCTGTTCGTCCTCGTCCGCGCCCGGTCCCTCGCCTATGAACATGAGTTTCGAGCTCTCATTTCCCTCGCCGAAGACAACCGAATTGCGCGTGGGGGCGAGGGCGCATCCGACGCATGAATCGGCCCTTCTCCTGCATTCCCTCCAGAGGAAGCCGGACAAGATGCCGCGCTCCTCTTGGGACAGCCCGAAGACCGGGCCGTCTGCCGCGCCGATTTCACTCATCACTGCACGACCAAACCAACGACGTTTATATTCACGTTATGCACTCCCAATCCGCTGAAGTATTTCACGCTTCGCGCAACCTTCTGGCGAACTGTCTCCGAGACGGCCATTATGCTTCTGTCTCCTGGCGACAGCCTGATGTCTATGTCGATACACAGCTCGTCCTCCACCGTCGAATACACCCTCGCGACCGGACCGGCGCCGACTTGAGGAATCCTCGACGCCACGTAGGAGACGAGCTGTTCTATCGCCTCGGGCTCTATGTGTACATCCCCGTAGAAGCTGAACGGGGGCCGGACGATGGTCTTTTCTCCCTCGTAAGGCGTCTTCGTCCGCCACAAAACCCTGAGCCGTCCCACCATCTTGCCGGCGAAGTTCTTCCGGACGAGCACGTGCGACACAGGTATCACGTGCTGTCCCTTGCGCCGCCTCTCCTTGCGGGCGCGCGCGATCTCCTGAGGCGTCGCCACCTCCTCTATGTGGACGACCCGGGCCGGAGGCGGCAGTTCGAGCTTTTTTATTATTCGTCCCGCCATCTCCTCCGATGTCGCGATTACCATGACGGAACAGGCCCCTGTCTTTTTGAAGAAGTCCATGACCGCCCTGCGATGGTCCTCGAACTCGAACATTGCCCTTCTTATGGCGCGAATTTGGTTTCGCTCGGCCTTTGCGCTGCGGCCCGCGACTATCGTCGTGCGCCTTATGACCAACCCGTCGTCTATTATATAATCGGCGTCAAGATAATCCGCAACGAAATGCGCCCTCTGGCTCTTCCCGGTTCCGGCGGCCCCGACAAAGGCGTATACCTTTATATCCCCGAAGTCGGGGTTGAAACTGCCGTCAGACACCCGTCAGGCTCCATCCTGGTCTGGGATCAGCTCTATGTCCGCTCTGAGGGACGTCATCTTCGACATCAGCGACTCATAGCCCCTCCAGACGTGTTTGAGCGAGCAGACGGTCGTCTCCCCCTCCGCGGCGAGCCCCATGAGGATCAGCGCAGCGCCAGCCCTGAGGTCGGATGCGTGCACCTCCGTGCCGGCAAGTTTGGAGACTCCCGTTATGACCACGGTGTTCCCCTGGATGTCGAGCTTGCAACCCATGCGCTTGAACTCTCCGATGTGGACATATCTAGAGTCGAACACGCTCTCCTGTATGACGCTCGTTCCGTCGGCCATGCAGAGAGCGGCCATGATCTGAGGCTGAAGGTCGGTCGGAAACCCGGGGTAAGGGAGCGTCTTCAGGGAGACTCCCTTCCAGCGGCGGTCCCTGCACGAAACCGAAACGGAGTCCGCGAAGACACCTACGAAGATTCCGGCCTCCTCCAGTTTTATGATGAGGGATTCGAGATATTCAGGGTTGATTCCGTTCACGGTGACCTCCCCTCTCGTCATGACTCCGGCGAGGAGATATGTGCTTGCCTCTATGCGATCGGGAATTATCCTGACTGACGCCGATCCCAGGTTCTTAGCGCCCTCCACCTGAATGGTGCCCCCGCCCTCTCCCTCTATGCGCGCGCCCATCGCGCGCAGAGCCTGCGCGAGGTTGACTATCTCCGGCTCGCGCGCGGCGTTCTCTATCACTGATCTGCCTGGGGTCATCGACGCCGCCATCAGCACGTTCTCAGTCGCTCCCACGGACGGAAAGTCAAAGCTGATCCTCGTCGCCCTGAGTCCGTCGGTCCTGGCGTGAACGGAGCCGTGTTCGAGGTCGATCTCGGCGCCCATCTTGGCCAGCGCCTTCAGGTGAAAGTCTATCGGCCTGCTTCCGATCGCGCACCCCCCAGGCAGAGGGAGGACGGCCTTCCCGCAGCGAGCCACGAGCGGCCCAAGCACCAGCGAGGACGCCCTCATCTTTCTCACAAGGTTGGCTGGTGTCTCCCATTTCAATTCGTCGGGAACGTCTATTTTCATCCTGCCGCCGCCGAACTCTACGTTCGCGCCGAGATTCCGCAGAAGCCCGGCCATCGTGTGAATATCCATGAGGTCCGGAACCCTCTCCAACGTCAGACTCTGCCCCTTCAGAAGGAGAGCCGACGCCATCAGGGGCAGAGCGGCGTTCTTCGCTCCCTGCGCCACTATTGAGCCGGACAGCGGAGAGCCGCCCCTGATCAACATTCTATCGCTCAAACCGTCCAAAGATCAGTCACTCCAGTCATAAATCGCGAGAAACACAGGGCCATTATAACCCAAATCGGGGACTGCCATTATCCCATCGCCGCCGACAGGACGTCGGCTATCCTGGCGGACGATCTGCCGTCTCCGAACGGATTGCCGGAACAGCGATCCACTATCGCGGCATACGCCGCCCTGTCGCCGAGCAGCTTGCAGGCCGCATTTATTATACGTTCGGCGTCCAGGCCGACGAGTATGCCGCTGCCGCGCTCGACCGCCTCCGGCCTCTCGGTCACGTCCCTGAGTATGAGCACGGGTTTAGAGAGAGCGGTCGCCTCCTCCTGAACTCCGCCGCTGTCGCTGAGGATGAGCACGCAGTTGTTCAAAGCCCATACGAAGTCGGGATAGCTCAGGGGGTCGCAGAGGATGACATTCGGGTTTTCGCTTAAAATTCTCCTCATCGTGTTCCTGACGACGGGGTTCCTGTGCATCGGAACCAGGGCGCGGTATGAGTTGTGACGCCTGAGTATTTCGAGAAGAGCGCCGCATATTCCTGCGAGTGGTTCCCCCCACGACTCCCGCCTGTGGGCCGTCATGAGGATGAACGGCGGCCCGCCGGCCAAATCAGACATGCAGGGCTCGGACGGCGTCTTCGCGATGTTCCTCGTCCACTGAAGCGCGTCCACCACAGTGTTTCCAGTCACGTGAACGCCTCCTGCCGGAATGCCCTCGCGGATGAGGTTGTCCCTGGCGGACTCGGTCGGCGCAAACCACCACGACGATATCCTGTCAGTCGCTATCCTGTTCATCTCCTCCGGGAAGGGGCGGGTTATGTCGTTGCTCCTGAGCCCGGCCTCCACGTGTCCGATCGGTATCCTCCTGTAGAAGGCGGCCAGGGCGGCGCTAAAGGTAGTCGTCGTGTCGCCGTGAACCAGGACGGCGTCCGGCCTGTCGGAGTCCAGAATCTCTCCGACTCCGAGCAGGACGGATGATGTTATGTAGTCCAGAGACTGTTCCCTCTTCATTACACCGAGATTTACGTCGGCGGAGAAGGAGAAGAAGTCGAGGACCTGTTTCAGCATATCCGAGTGCTGGCCCGTTGCGATGATGCGGGCCGAGAACTCGTCCCTGCTCCTGAGCTCCTGGATGACTGGTGCCATCTTTATGGCCTCCGGGCGGGTTCCGATTATGACGTCGATGACCTTGGCCCCTTCATTTTTTTCACTGCTCATCCCCATCGCCATCATCCCCATCAGATTTTTTCCAATTGTGACAAATATTGCCGGGCCATTTCACCGTCCGCCAAAGAGCATATAATAACCCAGGCCGGCCAGCGCCGCATGGGAGACGATCAGCAGGCACAGCACCTGCCATTTCAGGAGTCTGTAATCCAGAAGTATGTGATGCACATGCCTCCTGTCGGGGAAAAAGGGTGATTTTCCGCTCAGAATCCTGCGCGTCATGACGGCTAAGGTGTCCACGACCGGGACGCCTCCGATCAGCAGGAGGATCGCCGACATGACGAGCGCGTTCGTGCCGAAGAACCTCGGGTACATGTCCCACGCGAGGTGCGCCGAGCACACATACCCCAGCAGGGTCGCGCCGCCATCCCCCAGAAATGTCCGCGCATGGGGAAAGTTCCACAGCAGCACGCCGGCTATCAGTCCGCAGAAGGGCAGCCACGTGTAGGGATTGCCCTCCCTGAACGCCATATAAGATGTTACGAACGATATGGAGAGGGCAAGCCCGTCCATTCCGTCCACGAAGTTGTAAGCGTTGGTGCAGCCCGCTATCCACAGGAGCAGCAGGATTCTCTGGTACATGGGCACGTTGAGCGGCAGAATCACCCACGCGGCCGCCAGGATGTGGACCACGAGGCGTCTCATGGGGGGAAGCGAGTGCATGTCGTCCATGTAACCGATCAGAAACACCAGGGTCGCGCCAGTCGCCACATACGGCACCTCCACGCCAGGATTCGGGTTTACGAGAGCCCAGAGGAGATAGCCAGTCCAAAGTACGATCCCCGCGCCCCTGGGTGTGACCGCGCTGTGCCGCTTCCTTCCCCCCGGAACGTCCATGAGGCGGAATGTCTGCGACAGCTTCATCGACACGGGCGTCGCGATTATGCCCCACATGAAGTTGAGAATCGCTGAGAAGAAGGCCATATTTTTTTATTTCGTGCCGAAAAGCCTGTCTCCGGCGTCGCCAAGCCCCGGGACGATGTAGCCGCGGTCGTTCAGGCCCTGATCGAGGGCGGCGGTAAAGATGCTGATCTCCGGATGATCGCCCGCGACCCTGGCGATTCCCTCTGGCGCGGCGATCAGGGAGACCAGGGAGATTCGCGTACCGCCGTATTTTTTTATATTTGATATGCACGCGGAGGCGGAACCGCCCGTCGCGAGCAT
>JAISLO010000309.1 GCA_031290815.1 Synergistaceae bacterium
TTTTATCATCCTGATCATGATTTCGGCCGTAATGATATCCGTGATGTCCGACAGCCTGATCGCCATAGATTGGAGCAAATCCTGATGACGACAGCACGCTGTCCCGGATGTATGACGGAGACGCCATCCGCTCCCGCGGGCCAGCCTTGCCCGCATTGCGGATGGAACGGGGTGAATAAACAGGAGTCGGCTCATCATCTCGCCCCTGGCACTCTGCTGAGGAACGGGCGTTATTATATCGGGCGCGTACTGGGACAGGGCGGTTTTGGGATCACATACCTTGGCTGGGATAACGACCGGTCAGAGCGGGTCGCGATCAAGGAGTACTTCCCCCTCTCGCTGGTGGCGCGCAACCCCGGCGACCAAAGCCTGAGCTTTGCCGGGGAGGAGGCGCGGTCCGATTTCGATTACGGCCTCGTGAGGTTCATGGATGAAGCCCGAGTCCTCGCCTCGTTCTCATCGGCTCCGAGCATCGTCTCGATCCTGGATGTCTTTCAGGAGAACTCTCTTGCCTGCATGGTGATGGAGTATCTCGAAGGACAGGACCTCAAACACGTCCTGTCCGAGAGCGGCAAGCGTATCTCTCCGGAATTGGCGAGGAACGTTGCGCTGCACATCATAGACGCGCTGCGGGACGTGCACGCGCAGGGATTGATGCACCGCGACGTCAGCCCAGACAACATCTTCATCACCAAGGACGGCAAAGTCAAGCTCATCGATTTTGGCGCGGCGCGTTTCGCGTTCGGGACACAAAATAAAAGCCTTTCGGTGGTTTTAAAGCCGAGTTACGCCCCGGTCGAACAGTATCAGACGAGAGGAAACCAGGGACCGTGGACGGATATCTACGCGCTGGGCGCGACCCTGTATCGGTGCGTTACGGGACAGCTTCCGCCGGAATCCCTCAGCAGGCTGGAGGACGACAAACTGAAGCCTCCATCCGAACTGGGAATCGAGCTTCCCGGCAAGATGGAGATCGCGATACTCAAGGCGCTCGCCGTGAAGGCGAAGGATCGTTTTCAATCCGTGCTGGAGTTCCGCGACGCCCTCTTGGACGCAACTGCACAGCCGCAGGCCGTCGCAGCCGCACCGGAAAAAACGCGGCGGCTCGTTACAGAGAGCGGACAGGCATCGGCGGACCAAACCGTGGCATTGGACGCAAGCGCCGGCAACGTAGATCTGCTCGTCCCGTCCGGCAAAGCCCAAAGCCCAGACAGGGAAATGGAGAAAACCGCCGCGCCTGATTGGACAAAACGGATGCATGACGAGCCGGAGATGACTGAGCGCATCCCGCAAACAAGACACACTGATCAAAGAGAGGAAAAGCGATCGTCCGGGGCAAAAAAATGGATAGTCCTGGCGGCCGTCGTCCTCATTGTCTCGGGCGGAGCGTTCTGGACGTATACAGCTATGTCGGCGAAATCGGAGACGCCGGAACCCAGCCAACCTATTTCCAAACCCGACCCGATACCCAAACCTCCCCTGCGGGAACCTATGGAGCCGGAGCCAGCAAAAAACGAGCCGCAAGATTCGCCGGCGCCTGATCCAGACGCGATGTATCAGTCTGGGCGAATGTTCATGGACAATGGCGATCTGGTCAAGGCCAAATCTCTTTTGGAACAAGCCGCCGGCCTGGGACACTCTAGGTCGATGTCCGCGCTAGGTTTTTTGAGCCAACGGCAGGGAGACCAGCAGAAGTCGTACGAGTGGTACATTAAGGCAGCAGCGGCCGGCGATAACGAAGCCATGATGCCGCTCGCGCAGTTTTACTACTTCGGCAAAATAGTCCCCAAAAATTATAAAAAAGCGGCGGACTTGCTTCGCCCGCTCGCTGACGCCGGAAATGTGAACGCGAAAATCATGCTCTCCAATATATTCGATGAGGGCGGATACGGAATCAGCAGGGACCCGGAAGAAGCGGCTCGGTATCGGAAATGACCGATGACGTACCGCAGGACGATACTCGGAACAACAAGAACGTAGATGAGGGAGAGAATGGATCATGGCGATGATTCGATGTTCCAAGGGACATTTTTACAACGACCAGGAGCATGCTTTATGCCCCTGGTGCGGCGCTCCAGCCGCCGGGGAGAGTCCAGCCAACGCGATCAAGGAGTCGCTCAAGTCCGTCGTAGGAAAGATCGGAGACGTGTGCGACGCTTTCGCTAACAAAGATCATCACCCGCAAGCCCCGAGTCCGAAACCAACCGGCGAGAGGCGTCAACCGTTTCCCGACCCCCCAGCGGCACATCAGCCTCCCGCCGGGCAAATTGTCCAGGGAGGCAGCATGGCGGAAGAATTGTCTCACACCGTAAACTGGAGCGCGGCCGGCCCCGAGCCGTTGGAACAGTCCTGCGCACCTGAGACTGACGCCAAGGTCTCCGAGGAGGGCATCCCTCTCGAAGTTGAAGAGCAGGAAGAACCGGACGATAAACATACGATCGCGCTCGTAAAAAGGAAGATGGGGGTAGACCCGGTCGTCGGCTGGCTCGTCTGCGTCGAAGGCATCGAAAAGGGACGCGATTACCGTCTTCATTCGGAGAAAAACTGGATTGGGCGTTCCGAGAGTATGGACATCACGGTAAAAGATCCCACCATTTCGCGCGAAAATCACGCCGCGATCGTATACGACCTCAGGAAGGGGACGTTCAATATTCGTCCCGGCGAGGTGAGGGGGATGGCATACGTGAACGGAGAGGAAGTCGAGAAATCCCTCGAACTCGCTCCGTATGACAAGATCGAGCTGGGCGAGAGCAAGTTCCTTTTTATTCCGTTCGTTGGCGGTAATTTCAACTGGGGAGAGAAATCCGACAGTGAAGAGAAATAGACCGGCGGCAAAACGGTGGGAACGGCGGCCATGAGCGCGCTCAGGATCATTCCAGATAACGCCCAGCATCAGGGAGCGCGCGATGAGCAGCAGGATGCGTACGCCTGCTTCGACCCGGCGGCTGAAAACGTTCCTCATGCGGGATTTTTGTCCGTAGTCGCCGATGGCATGGGAGGCATGAGGCTGGGCAAGGAGGCCTCGGAAGCCGCAATCCGCGCTTTCCTTGACGCATACGCGGAAAAAACGGAGGATGAAACAATCCCGGACGCCCTGCGCCGATCCGCGTTCGAGGCAAACGCATCGGTTCTGAAATTGGCGGATGAACATGGCATCCGGGGCGAGACGGGCACGACATTGATTGCGACCGTGATCCGCGAGGACGAACTATACTGGATATCCGTCGGGGACAGCCGAATCTACAGGCTTGACGGCCAATCGATCACACAATTGAACGCGGAGCACAACCTCAAAAGCAAGCTCGAGCGGCTTGCGGCCAGAGGACTCGTCGATAAAGAAGAGGCAAACACGCACCCGCAGCGTGACGCCCTCTTGAGTTACATCGGGATAGAGGAGTTGACTGAGATCGACATGCCCCAGACTCCGATGAATCTCCCACATGATTGCTGTATCCTCCTCTGCTCCGACGGACTGTACCGGACGCTGTCTGATAACGAAATACTGTCTGCCGCGTGGTCAGCCCAGCCCAAGGTTATGGCGAGGAATCTCGTCAAGACCGCTATGGACAAGGGGAAACGCCATCAGGACAACGTAACGGCAATAACCCTCACGCTGTACGACGGCGACCTGCAAACGACGGAAGATGAGAGCGCCGCAAAATGCCAGGGATATCAAGGCGTCACCCTCCAGATCGGCGAGAAGGTACAGAAGAAGTCATTCCTGGACCGCTTGCCGAAACTGTGGCTTGCGGCTGCGGCCCTTCCGATTCTGGGTGTCGCCGCATTCGTCACGTTGCAGTGATGCAGTGCTTGGCCGTCATATTTTTCCTTATGGAGGTTATATAAGATGTCCGTAAATCTGTTTTGTTTGAAAGGTCCCTACGCTGGGCAGGAATTTCCCATCGAGGAGCATGGAATCGTTTTAGGCAGGGACCCTGCGACGGCAAGCGTCATACTCGATGTCTCGTCCGTTTCCCGCTCGCACGCGAACGTCTTTCTCTCTAAGGACGGGCGCGTCATCCTGCAGGACCTCCGTTCGACAAACGGAACTTTCCTGATTGATTCAGGCGGCGGCAAGACCAAGGTGCAGGGAGATATACCCCTCTCGATCGGGCAGAAATTTTCGCTGGGAGCGAATGATGATATTGTGTTCGAGGTCCGAAGTTCGCCAGCCGTCATTCCTAACGCAGGCGAGACACATCCGGGCGGCGCTGTTGACGGCGCGCCGCTTCACCCGTCTAACGCAAGCACGGTATACAGACGTTGTCAGGATACCGGAGCATGGATTCTTGCCATAGTCGGGTTCATAATGGGCATGCCCTTGAGTTATTATTTTCAGAATGCTATCGTCCAGAAAATTCCGTTTTTGGAATACATCAAGGTCACGCCGCAGATATTGTTATACCCGTTTAGCGGAGGCGGAAACGAATCTCAGGTTTTTTCACAAATGGAGGCGAATATTGCCGTCACGCTTTGGATAACATGTGTGGTTTTAGCGGTCATTGGATTCCTGCTTGGTTACCTCTTCGACATTCTCGAACACATACGAGCAAGGCTGAAATAAGAGGCCTCCTTGCGCGGACCGGCCAAGTCCTGTGCATTGGTACTGCTGGCGTTATTCGTGTGTACCTTGACCGCTGCGGTCACTCGTCATGGCATGTGCGTCATCCAGGCGGCTGAAAAGAAAGAGGGCATTGTTTCGAAGTTTCGTAACGGGGATGTCGTCTTCATTCAGGGACGAACATGGCGAAGTTTCTTTGTAATGTTGACTGATGGAGGACGGACGAGTGCAGCAGCGGATGAAAGCTTCTCTCATGTAGGGGTCGTGCGTTTTATCAGCGACATCCCGCATGTTGTTCACGCGACACCTGATAACCTATTCGTCCTGGCCGAGCCGGCAGACGCGTTTATATCATCCGACAACGCCGAGTGCTCGGCAATATACCGATTGACTGACGAGGGCGCCCAAACTGCCGTGTCCGAAGCGGCAAGTCTTGCGGCGCTCGAATACTATACCCTCTCCGTTCCGTTCGACCACCAGTTCGACGTGTGCGATGCCACCTCACTCTATTGCACGGAACTCGTACTTCGCGCGTACGAGAAAGCGGGAGTCGACTTGAGCGAGGGGAGAGCGGATTTCCTGTGTAAAGTCCCTTTGTATGGCGAGGTTCTGTTGCCAGACAGCCTGCGGCGCAGCGGGATGCTTACGAGAGTCGAAACGAACTAAAGGATCCGCCGATTGACCGCATTATAGCAATCCAGTTCTCAATCCACCGATAATCAGCGAACTCGGGCGCGAACTTTTGGTTCGGAGGGCGAGTGATATTCTGAACCGTTATGTCGGCATGAGCGAAAAAAATTAGGTGGGCGGACAAAGTAAATGCAACCTTTG